>JBJEQU010000259.1:0-8726 GCA_051881935.1 Porcipelethomonas sp.
TGCCCTTGGGGTACGCCAGTATGCCTGCGAAATTTTTATGCAATCTGCCGAAAAATATGACTTCGCATCTGCACGACAATAATTATGCGGTATTACCTTAAAATAAATTATAATAAATGCATTGCATTTATTATATCACATTCCAAACCGGATGTAAATAACTTAAAAGAGATTATACAAAAAAATCTGCTGCGGTATGTGCATTTCCCGACCTTAAAAAACCTGCGGTTCATTTTAAATGAGCGATAATGGAATAAACAGCAGATCACTGTCATAAAATTACGATAAATAATTGTAAACTATGTATTTACATAAATTATTTCCCGGTTTAAAATTAGGGAGACACTGATACTGTCAGTGTTCTTTCAGAGAAATGCTGCAAAAATAATTTATCCGGTACTGTCTCCAGACACTGCCGGAGCAGAACGGAGGTATACAAAATGAAGAAATTAAAAATTATCTATGCTGCACTGGGGGCACTGACGGCATTTTGCAGCTGTCCTGTGGTCAGTGCAGAGCAGTACTGTAAGACTCTTGATTATATTATCAGCGGCGATACGGCTGTAATAACGGGTTATGAGGGTGAACCTGAGACCATTGAAATACCGGCGGAAATTGATGGGAAGACGGTGTCGGAGATAAGGGAAAATGCTTTTTACAAGTGCGGGAGCCTCAAAAAGGTGTCAGTACCGGAAACGGTAAAAACTATCGGTCATCATGCGTTTTTTGAATGTACTGCGCTTGAAAATGCACAGCTTGACGGTAATGTTTACATAATCGGTGAGGGATGCTTCTCCGGCTGCATTTCTCTCAGGGAGGTGACGCTTCCGGAGGAGCTGAGGCTGATCGATAAATATGGTTTTTATAACTGCCGCAGTCTTGAAGAAATTGATCTTCCGGAAAAGCTTGAAAATATAGAAAGCTATGCCTTTGCAGGATGTTCCTCTCTTGAGGCGGCAGAGCTTCCGGAGGGAATAATAAGCATCGGCGACTGTGCCTTTTACCAGTGTGACGATCTGAAAAATATAAATATTCCGGAAAGCGTTGTAAGCATGGGCAACTGCTCGGTAGGCTTCAGCGGTGAAGAACCGAAGCCTGTTGATGATTTTCTTGTGTCATGCAGCGACAGTTCCATAGGAAGACTTTATGCTCAGACCAATTCTCTCAGGCTTGAGGAAACGGATATCGGCACAGAGGACACGAAAACGAGGGGAATGTCATTTCTTCCTGCTGCTGCGGCAGTTATATCGGGTATCGGTCTGGTTATTCTAAAGCTTATAAAACAAAATCTGAGTGAATAAACCTGTAAATTTATGCCAATCATCTTTACATGAGGTGATCGACATGAAAAAAACAGACATTATTTTACTGACAGGTTTGATAGGAAGTATTGCATTTACAAATTTTGCTGACTTTGGCAGTACGCTTTACAGTATCGAAAATGACGTTCTCAGAATGCATATTCTTGCAAACTCGGACAGCGAAGAGGATCAGCAGTTAAAGCTCAGCGTAAGGGATAAGCTGCTCGAAAAGTCCGGAGAAATTTTCGGCGGCTGTGAGACTCTTGAGGAAATGAAGCAGTGCGCCCAGGAAAAAAAGGAAGAAATTAATTCCATTGCCCTTGACGTAATACATCAGAACGGTTATGATTATACTGTTGATACACAGGTGGTGAATATGGAGTTTGATGCACGGGAATACGGAGACATTACGATGCCGGCAGGAAATTATGACGCACTGCGTGTGACTATAGGAGAGGCTGAGGGTCATAACTGGTGGTGTGTGATGTATCCGCCCCTGTGCCTTCCGGCGGCTGAATCTGTTGAAGCTGATGAAAAGACCGCAGAGGAATATTTTTCTTCAAAGCAGCTGGATGTTATGGAAAATCCGGAGGATTATAAGGTCAAATTCCGATGCGCAGAGTGGTTTGCAAGCCTTAAAAAAGCAATAGGGAGCTGGTTCTGATACTAATTTAGCCGACAAAGTCGGCGTAAGGGATTGCATGAGACGGGATTTGACCGCAAAGCTGTAATATATATTACAGCTTTGAGTATTAGTATGAGAGAAAACCAGCAAATAGCAAATATGAACAAATTGTAAACAATATAGAATGCCCTTGACAAAAGCAATGGGATGATGTATAATTTACTGGTAAAACAAAGCAGAATGTCAGTTCTCACCATGAGATGAAATATTCGCAGTGGTCAATAGTGAAGCAAATACGGCTTTAAGGGTCGTTTTGGGTATTCATGAGTGCTGATTGGATCTGCGCTCATTTTTTGTTTTCGGTAAATGAGAATAACATGGAGGTGCTTAACCATTAGCAAGCAGGAACTGCAGATTAACGAAGAAATCAGAGATAAAGAAATTCTTCTGATTGGTGCTGACGGAACAAAGATCGGAGTTGTTTCCGCAAAAGAAGCCCAGAGAATGGCCTATGAAAAGGACCTGGATCTTGTAAAGATCGCTCCGGCTGCCAAGCCGCCTGTGTGCCGTATACTTGATTACAACAAGTATCGCTTTGAACAGGCAAAAAAGGAAAAAGAGGCAAGAAAAAACCAGAAAACTGTTGAAATCAAGGAAATAAGAATGTTTTCCGCAATTGATACTCATGACTTCAACACAAAGGTCAGTCAGGCACAGAAATTTCTCAAAAACGGTGATAAGATAAAAGTTTCCGTAAGATTTCGTAAGCGTGCGATAGCTCATCCCCAGCTCGGCGAGGAGCTTCTCGAAAAGTTCAGGGACGCCTGTGCTGAATTCGGCGCTGTTGACAAGCCTGCAAAAATGGAAGGTCGAAGCATTGTTATGTTCATGTCACCGAAAACATCTAAAAAATAAAGGAGGAAAAGGTTATGTCAAAGGTTAAGGTTAAAACACATTCAGGCGCAAAAAAGCGTTTTAAGCTGACAAAGAACGGTAAGGTTAAGTATCAGCACACGAATAAGAGACATAGACTTACACAGAAGGATACAAAGAGAAAGAGAATTGCTCGTAATGCAGGTGTTGCAAGCGAAACAAACGCTCCAACAGTCAAGAAGTTAATTCCTTATATGTAATATCAACAGAAGTAAAACGGAGGTATAGATTATGGCACGTGTTAAGGGTGCGATGATGACTCGCAAGAGAAGAAATAAAACACTCAAGCTTGCAAAGGGCTACTGGGGCGCTAAGAGCAAACACTTCAAAATGGCTAAACAGGCTGTTATGAAGTCCGGCAACTATGCGTTTGCAGGCCGTAAGCAGAAGAAGAGAGATTTCAGAAGAATCTGGATCACGAGAATCAGTGCTGCATGCAAGCTCAACGGCATTAACTATTCACAGTTTATGAACGGTGTTAAGAAGTCCGGTATCACACTGAACCGCAAGATGCTTTCTGAAATTGCAATCAGCGATCCGGCAGGCTTTACAGCAATTGTTGAAAAGGCAAAGGCTGCTCTTTAATTTTGTAAAAAACACGCTCTCGGTTAAGGTCAGAGCGTGTTTTCGTTTAAATTTTTATCTTGGGAGAATTTTATGATTTTTTTGTCTGAACCGATAACTTCTAAGGACAACCCTTCTATAAAGCTTTTCAGAAAGCTCATGACTTCAAAAAAGGAACGCTCGGAAAAAAGAGCATTTGTACTTGAAGGGAGCAGGCTTGTTTTCGATGCGCTGAAAAGCGGAGCACCTATCAGCAGGATCCTTATTGCTGCTCATGCGGCTGAGAAATTCGGCAGCAGACTTGATGAATACAGCCGTATCGGTATGGATATTATTTCCGATCAGCTTGCGGATAAAATTTCCGATACCGGCAGTACTCAGGGTATATTTGCACAGTGCAGCTTTCTTGACGGCACAGACTCTCTCGGACAGCTGAAAAAACACGGCAGGTATGCTGTCCTTTCAAGGCTTCAGGATCCCGGCAATGCCGGAATGATTATAAGGACCGCAGACGCTATGGGACTTGACGGAGTCATCTTTTCGGAAAGCTGTGATATATATAATCCCAAGACAGTCCGTTCTACTATGGGCTCTCTTTTCCGCATACCCGTTTATCGTGATATTGCCGAGGATGATATTTTTCTTGCCCTTGACAAGGCAGATATCCCTTCCTTTGCCGCAGTAGTAGACAGTGACGCTGATGACCTCAGGACTGTTGATTTTTCCGGAGGGGGCGCTATATTTACCGGCAATGAGGGGAATGGTCTCTCGCCGGAAACTGTTTCAAAGTGCAGCCGGAGGATCACGATAAAAATGAAGGGCAATACAGAGTCGCTCAATGCAGCAATGGCGGCAGGAATAATCATGTGGGAGCTTGCAAAATGAACAATATACGCTACTGGCTCTGGTTTGTCATGGCGTTCAGACCGGGGAACGAGAGAATATGGCAGATGATAAGCCCTTTTCAGAATGTAAGGAACGCTTATGCTGCGGTATGTGACGGAACACATCCTTCAATGAGTGCGGCGGAAAGAAAAAAGGCAGCGTCTACTCATATAGAACAGTGCGACAGTATAATAGAATATTGCGAGGAGAAGGGATACAGAATAATCACCTTTGAGGATGAATATTATCCTCCGCTTCTCAGGAATATTTATAATCCTCCTGCCGTACTGTTTTGTATGGGTAACATTGAAAATTTTATTTCAAGACCTGCTGTTGCCTGCGTGGGAACACGCAAGCCTTCCGTTTACAGCGTTGATGTTACCGGAAAGATCTGCTCCGAGCTTGCAGCCAGGGAATTTGCTATCGTAAGCGGCTTTGCACTGGGACTTGATTCTGCGGCTCACAGAGCGGCACTTGAAAAAGGCGGATGCACGGCGGCTGTTTTAGCATGCGGACTTGATGTGGTGTATCCAAAGGAAAATGAAAGTGCCAAAAAGCTCATTGCAGTAAACGGAGTTGTCATTACGGAATATCTTCCCGGTACCCATCCGGACAAAAAATGCTTCCAGGTAAGAAACAGAATCATTTCCGGAATGTGCTTCGGTACACTGGTCACAGAAGCTGATGAAAACAGCGGTTCACTTATAACTGCTGCCCACGCTGCCGAGCAGGGGAGAACGGTATTCTGCATTCCGCCGGGAGATATATTTGACAAAAGGTATATGGGAGTGGTAAAATATCTTCGTGACGGTGCTGTACCTGTTTTCAGTCATCTTGATATTCTTTATGACTACTACAGGTCCGGCGGCTTTGACAGAGCCTATCCGTCATTTAAGTGGCCGGAGCTTTACGGCGATGATGATATTCCCAAGCGTGACAGCAGAGAGTCCGGAAAGAAAAAAACGGCTAAGAAGACTGCTGCTGAAAAGGAAAAAGATAATACCGGCCAGCAGCTTTCGCAGTGGGAGCTTGCCTTTGAGGAAATGAACGAAATACAGCAGACTATCGTTATCTGTCTGAAAGAGGGTGAGAGGCACCCGGATGAAATAGCGATTATGACGGATATTGATATGTTCAGGATCATGGCAGAAATGACTGAACTGGAGATGATGGGCGCAGCAGAGCTTCTGCCAAACCATAAATACAGGCTTCTGTGAGATGGTGTAAATGCTGTAAAATAAAACAATGAAAGGAGATATTCCCGGTCCGGGAATGATATATATTATGTCTGATTTAGTAATAGTTGAGTCACCAGCCAAAGCCAAAACAATAAAGAAATATCTTGGCAGCGGCTATGAGGTTATCGCCTCAATGGGACATATAAGGGATCTGCCGAAATCCAAAATGAGTATAGATTTTGAAAATAATTTTCAGCCGCAGTATGTTGAAATGAAAGGCAAAGAGGATGTTATAAAGGATCTGAAAAAATACGCTAAAAAAAGCGACCGTGTTTATCTCGCAACCGACCCGGATAGAGAAGGTGAAGCAATATCATGGCATATTGCGCAGATACTGGGACTTGATCTTGATGCGGACAACAGAGTTGCATTTAATGAGATCACAAAGTCCGGCGTAAAGGCAGGTATGGAGCATCCTCATAAGATAGATATCGACCTGGTAAATGCACAGCAGGCAAGACGTATTCTCGACAGGATCGTAGGATATAAGCTGAGTCCGTTCCTGTGGAAAAAGGTAAGGAGAGGACTGTCTGCCGGACGTGTTCAGTCGGTTGCAGTCCGCCTTATCGTTGACAGGGAAAGGGAAGTCAGGGCTTTTGTTCCCCAGGAATACTGGAGCATTGACGCCAAATTTACTGCTCCGTCAGGCAGAAAGGTATTTGCAGCAAAGCTTGCAAAAATCGACGGAAAGAATGCAGAAATAGCCGATAAGGAACAGTCGGACGAAATACTCAAAAGACTTGAAAACGCTGTCTATACAGTAACTGATGTTAAAAAGAGAGTTACCAGAAAGCAGCCGGCACCGCCGTTTATTACATCTACCCTCCAGCAGGAGGCTTCAAAGCGCCTGAGTTTTCAGTCAAAAAGGACAATGAAAGCGGCTCAGGAGCTTTATGAAGGTATCGAAATTGAGGGGATGGGCGCTGTAGGTCTTATCACATATATGAGAACGGACAGTCTTAGAATTTCTGATGAAGCAAAGACTGCTGCCGCAAAATGTATCGAGGAAATTTACGGCAAGGAGTACCTGCCGACGTCACCGAGAGTATTCAAAACCAAGAAAAATGCACAGGACGCCCACGAAGCTATCCGTCCTTCTATTCCGGAGCTTACCCCGGACAGAGTAAAATCCAGCCTTACTTCCGACCAGTTTAAAATATACAAGCTGGTATGGGAGAGATTTATTGCAAGTCAGATGGCAAATGCCCTTCTGGATACCGTTTCGGTTACCATAGAGGCTGAGGGATGCACATTCAAGTCGTCGGGATATTCAGTAAAGTTTGACGGCTTTACAAAACTTTATGAGGAAAAGAAAGATTCCGACGAGGAAAATAACAAAATGCTTCCTCCTATTGAAAAGGACGATGTGTTAAAGCTCAGGGAAATTCTGGGAAATCAGCATTTTACCGCACCTCCGGCAAGATATACCGAGGCTTCGCTTATCAAGACTATGGAAGAAAATGGTATAGGCAGACCGAGTACCTATGCACCGACCATTACTACTATTCTTGCAAGAATGTATGTAGAGCGTGACGGCAAGCAGCTTAAGCCTACTGCACTGGGCGAGGTCATCACGGACCTTATGAAGGAGCATTTCAAGCATATTGTAGACGCAAAGTTTACTGCTAAAATGGAAAGCAATCTTGACCTTGTCGAAAGCGGAGAGGCAGACTGGGTGGATACCCTTGATGAATTTTACAAGGATTTTGACAAGGTGCTGGAAAAGGCTGAAAAGTCCATGGAGGGAAAAAGAGTTAAGGTCCCGGACGAGGAAACAGATGTTATTTGTGACCAGTGCGGAAGAAAAATGGTCATCAAGATCGGACGCTTTGGCAAATTCCTTGCGTGTCCCGGCTTTCCGGAATGCAGAAATACCAAAAAGATCGTACAGGAAACAAAGGGCAACTGTCCTCTCTGCGGCAAAAAGATCGTTCTTAAAAAATCCAAAAAGGGCAGAAGCTTTTACGGCTGCGACGGATATCCGGACTGCAATTTCATGACCTGGAATGCTCCTGTTGAGGAAAAGTGCCCTAAATGCGGAAGCAGTCTTTTCAAAAAGGGCGGAAGATCCGGCAAGCTTATCTGTCACAAGCCGGACTGCGGATATGAAAGGGATATTGTCTGATGGTTAGTATCATAGGCGGCGGTCTTGCAGGCTGTGAAGCGGCATGGCAGCTGGCAGGTGCAGGGATAGAGTGTGCCATATATGAAATGAAGCCTCATAAATATACCCCGGCTCATCATTATAAAGGTCTTGCGGAGCTTGTGTGCTCCAATTCCTTAAAGGCGGCAAGGCATGACTCTGCGGCAGGACTTTTAAAAGAGGAAATGGAAATGCTGGGTTCCCTGATAGTCCCGTGTGCCAGAGAAAATGCTGTTGAGGCAGGGGGCGCTTTGGCAGTGGACAGGGAAAAGTTTTCCGATGCTGTCACAAAGAAAATTATGGATAATCCGCTGATACATGTTATAGATGAAGAAGTTACGGAAATTCCCGACGGAGACGTTATTATTGCGACCGGTCCTCTGACAAGCGGGGGACTTGCAGAAAGCATACGGAAAAAATGCGGCGATTACCTGAGTTTTTTTGATGCTGCTGCACCTATTGTGACCTTTGAAAGTCTGGATATGGATAAGGTCTTCTTTGCGTCACGGTATGACAGAGGGGATGCAGATTATATAAACTGCCCTATGAACCGGGAAGAATATCTTGAGTTTTATAATGCTCTTATAACTGCCGAATCTGCTCCCTTAAAGGAATTTGACAAGAGGGATTTTAAGGTATATGAGGGCTGTATGCCTGTTGAGGTGCTTGCAAAAAGGGGCGAGGACACAATGAGATTTGGTCCCTTAAAGCCTGTGGGACTTATCGACAAAAGGACAGGAAAGCGTCCCTATGCGGTAGTTCAGCTGAGAAAGGAAAACGCTGAGGGGACTATGTATAACCTTGTGGGATTCCAGACCCATCTGAAATTCGGGGAGCAGAAAAGAGTGTTTTCAATGATAACTGGTCTTGAAAATGCTGAGTTTGTACGCTATGGAGTAATGCATAGAAATTCCTTTATTGACAGTCCGAAACTGCTAAGTCCTGACTACAGTCTTAAAGAAAACCCGGATATCTTCTTTGCCGGACAGATAACAGGAGTCGAGGGCTATATAGAATCCGCCGCAAGCGGAATTATG
>JBJEQU010000260.1:0-8717 GCA_051881935.1 Porcipelethomonas sp.
AACAAGTCCAGTACGCATAATTTCCGGTTGCAGTACAAGTTGCTGCTTTTGCAGAATGTTCCGTCATTTCGTGATCAAGTGCAACAATTACAGTTGCTTCAAGATTTTCAAATGTTGCTGTACCCTCTGCATTCTTATAATAAACGCCTTCTTCATGGGAACAAGTCCAGTACGCATAATTTCCGGCTTCTGTACAAGTTGCTGCTTTTGCAGGATGTTCCGTCATTTCGTGTTCTTCACAAGCCGGGATTTTGACAGTATACTCATAAGTTGCAATGTTGCTATTTGTTAGTACTTTATTACTGTCTACAGCAATTGCTTTTATCGTTACCGTAACTTCTTTACCTGCTGTACCTGATATCTCGATTGGTTTTTCTGCATTATAAAGCTTGGTATTACCCGTTGGGTTTCCATCTTCTATAGCAGGATTAGTCCCGTCAACAGTATAGTAAATTTCAGCTCCATATGTTGCTGATGTCAGTTTTACACTAAAACCTACCGGATATGTTCCAACCGGTATGTCTACCATCGGTGCAGCTACTTTATCTTTTTCACTTACTTTAACACTAAGCTCTATCGTTGTACTAATATTATTATAATTATCAACATATTCCGGAAGTATTACTGTTCCAGTTGCCTTGAAAGTCTGTTCACCAACTTCTGTCGAACTATATGTATCCGGAATCTCCCAGCTCACTCCGGCATATTTGGTGCCATCATCTGTTTCAAGGGAAACTACATATGGCAGCAATGCTTTAATCTGATCTGCTGTAGTTCCGTTGGCAATACCTGAAATGTCTGCTGGCTTGTTAATTTGCTGTAATACTGCTTTTTCTGTTGTAAAACTGTAGGCAACGTTAATGCTTCCATCATCATTTTTTCTGACCACTGCTGCGCTGCCGTTTACAGTGGCAGTAACACTGTCAGCAAATTCGTAAGCATTTTGAGTATCTGCCTGTACTTTCATAGTTGCAGTATATACGGTATAGGAGGCTGCCAGGTCACTGTTTGGTGTCCAGCTTAAAACCACGCCTGAAATTCCAGTTGTATTACATGTGGCTTCAGATGGCAATGCCTGTCCTTTTTGCGGTGCATTAACAGTCAGTTCCACAGATTTGATGTTATCATGATACTCTGCTGAAATTTCTACAGATTCTGCCAGCATTACAAAGGAAGTTGCTTTTGCAGTGCTGTTATCCAGTGTAACACTACCGCTTGTAACACTCCATCTGTAAAACTCTTTACCTTCTTTTTCATTGGCAGTAATCGACACTGTTTCGCCTTCCAGATATTCGCCGCTGCCTTTACCGTCTGTAACTGTTACTTTACATGGCTTTGTGATTGTGTATGTAAAGGTCACTGTATCACTATCCGTCTTGTTAGTTTCAGCAGCATAAGCCTTGATTGTTTTGCTGACAGTTTTTCCAGTTTCACCTGTCAGTTGGATAGGTGTATCACTGTTATACTCTGTTTTGGTTTCACTTGTTTTCGGATCTGTTCCATCAACGGTATAATAAATCTTTGCATTTTCTGCAGCAGTCAGCTGGATTGTCAGATCCTTTGTATAATTTCCCGTTGCAACGTCTGCCATAGGTACAGCTGTTTCTTCCTGGTTACCAACAATTATGTTCAAAGTGGTCTCCAGAACTGTATCTTCTCCCTGAAGTACTCCATCCGGAAGATATACAGTACCCTTAAAGGTCTGTGTTCCTGTTTTTTCAGGATCATATTCCTGTGCATTGGAATCATATTCTTCTGAGTTCTCATCTAATGCGCCATCACCCTTGGTTTTTATATTCCAGCGCACATCTGCAGCCACGTCACCGGCGCCTTCCAATCCAATGGTAACGGTCTCCGGAAGTGCGATACTTTCCAGTGCAGTGTTGTATGGTACTCTGATTGACTCCGGAGCTTTGATTTCACTCAGGTTTACATAAGATGCCATTTTGCCTGTAATGGTAATGCTGCCGTCTGCATTTATGCTTCCTTTGGCATGCGTACCATTTATTGCTACTGCTGTTGCGGAATCATATACATATCCCTCGTCTGCAGGAACTGTAACAGAAGCTTCATACGTTGTAAACGCCATTACAGTTGTGTTCGGTGTCCAATTAATATCACACTGCTTTGTGCTTTCGCCGATTGTCACCGTAGCCTGCGTTGGCAGTATATCTCCAGCCATCAGTTTCTCAACACCTAAATCAACCACAACCTGTGGAACAATAGTATCATACACTGCTGTAAGAGTAACTTCCTTAGCCGGCATAATAAATCCGGTTTCCATGTCGGTTGGATTCTGTATGGTTACATCATCCGATGTCCAGCCTTTGAATACCTTACCACTGATTTCCTCTGCTTTGACAGTCACAAGTTTATTTTGTGCATAGGAGCCAATTGATGTCGGTGCTCCGCCGCCACTGATAACCTTAACATCGTATTTGACGGATGTATCCTTTGTAACAATAACCGTCCAGTTCTGGCTTACAAAATTACCATTCTTCACGGTATAAACTACAGGAGATGAAAAATCGGTTGGATGGTCAGCCGGTGTGAAGGTTGCACCATCGGTCACCTTCATACTTTCTATTGTAAGATTTGTTAAATCACCATCCACTTCAATCGTGACTCTGTTTGCAGCCTTATCAATAACCGCCTCATTAGTTTCTCCACTAATTTTAAATTCTGTAATCGCTGCTTCTTTTTGTCCCTTTACAAGATATAACTTATTTGATTCCGGAACAAATGCAGCATAATATCCTGTCTTATCACTTACAATATATTTGTTCTCTGTTGCCCAGGTTGTACTGTCCTGATTGGTCAGGGCTGCCATATTAGGGGAACCCGCATCGGTTATCTCCTCAGATGCCACACCAACGGAAGCACTTCCATTCATGCGATAACCAGTATCTTCCGATGTGAGAATACCTCCTGCTGAGAGCATAATATTGCTGTTTGCGTCCTCTGCAGTTTTATTCTGACGGATATAGGTAACACCGCCTAAGCTTATTTTATTGTATTTCTCACTTACTCCGTCAGCAGCAGCATTTGCATAAATACCGCCTCCCTTTGGAGCAGTATTGTTTGTTATGATACAGTTATTTAACTTTAACCACATCATACCTTTTTGGCTGCCGTTCTTATTCGCCTGAGTGAAGATGGCAGCTCCCTTATCTGAAGCTGTATTTCCACTGAACATACAATTCTTCACTGCTATATCGTTGACACTGTCTGATGCAGAAGCCAGATAAATACCTGCACCCTGCTTTGCCTGATTAGCTGTTATTACACAATTATCAATGGTAAGCGTATCGTCCACTGTAGAAGTGGTATTAGTTCTGTTGTAGAAAATACCACCACCCTGTGCTAAAGTTTCAGATCCATTTGCTGTAATGGTTGCATTTCGGATTTCCACTTTATTCTCTACATACAGACCACCGGCTGTATTATTACTGATTTCTGTACCGGTAATTTTAGTCACCGTTGCAGCAGGACTTGTATCTTTCACATAAACAGCATAGCCTTTGTTGTTTCCGGTTATCTTTCCTCCATCAATGGTAAGGGTTCCTCCGGTTGCATAGATACCACTACCGTTTCCTCCGGCAGTATTGTTCTCTAAGGTTACATTTTCCAATGTAAGTTTTGTATTATCGGAGTAAATTGCACCACCATTACCAGTTGCATTGCCTCCGGAAATAGTTCCGTTTTTAATGGTTACTATGGTGTTTTTCAGATTCAGTATATTTCCGTTATCTGATGATGTACTATTTCCCTTTAAGGTGTAACCATTCAGGTCAATAGTAAGATTGCCCATGCTTGTATCAGTAGATTGACCCCAGTATCCTCCAAGTACACCACTGGAAGAACCCTGTGTGTTATCCAGCTTCAATTGAAATGGCACAGTAACATCCTGTAAAAGCTTTATTGCTATCGTATAGCCATTGGTCCGTAGTATTTTACTGTATTCCACCTGCTATCATCCAACTCAACGCAATTGCTCTCTGCTCCATTGATAATAAACTTTACATTTCCAACAAGTGGATTTTCGGTGTCATTGGAACAGAGCAAATCCCAGTTTTGTTCCTGAGTGCCGTCTGTCAGGGTCAGAATAACCTGTGTATTGTCAGAGAAATTACCGGTGATTTTGTATGTATTATATTCACTTGTTGATAAGGAATCTACCTTCTCAAAACTACCTGTATCTGTTTCTTTTATCGTTACGCCGGCTCCCAGTTTTACATATGCTGCATAGTTTGTCATATCATTTGCTGAAATATCCTGTATCAATACGGAATGGATTTCGTTATCCACTCTGGAGGTTGCTATTCCATTTCCATAACTATCTACAGCACCAAGAACAGGGAGAGTTCTCCTGCCCTCAACGAAACATAGATTTTTATATTGCTCCTCAGTGTATCCAATTTGATAGTTGCTTCTATCGCTTATAAAATATTGCGCAGTATTGTCCGGCCAGTTACTATAATGATGAGTAAAATTCTTATCTTTTGTATCTGTATAAGATACACCTATTTTTGCCTCAGATGTAAAAGGACAATCGCTAATCCATTGTAACCAATATTCAGTACACAGATTTTTATACTCCGTTGAAGCCCGATTACCAATAATCTTTGCACTGCCTCCTAAGTAAGCATAAGCTGGTTGTGCTCCACACGGATTTGTACTGACAAAGACACCTCCTCCACGTTTTGCATAATTTTCGGTAATATTTCCACCTTTACAGTTCAATATGCTATTAAAAGCTAAAAAGATACCTCCACCGTCTATCGTGGCACTATTATCCCTGATTTGCACATTATCTCGAATTAGTATGGTTGCCTCATTGTCGATGTGATAATAACCACCACTATCTAAATATACACCACCACCATATTCTGCGGTATTTGATTTTATCTCTCCACCGGAAAAGTCACACTTTGCCTTGTATTCGTATACACCACCACCGTAATAGTCTCCGGTTACAGTGTTGTTACTGATTTCTCCACTGGTCATAAATACCTCAGAATCGGTGTCTGCATAGATACCTCCGCCATGGCTTTCCTCTCCTACGTTGTAAGTGATTTTTCCGCCATAAAGATATAGTTTTGCATCATCATCAAGATAAATACCACCGCCACGTTTTGTAGTTCTGTTTCCTGTAATCGAACCGCCATAAAAATATATTTTGGAACCGGATTTGGCATGGATACCTCCTGCACCATTACTGCTGTAACCGCCAGTGATTTTACCGGTCTGTCCCTCACTACTATCTCGGATCCAAAGTATGACATCCGACTTCAGGTAAATTACCTCACCATCGCTTTCATCCTCAGAAAGATCTCGTCTTAATGTATGACCGTTCAGGTCGAGTGACAAATTTCCACTAATCTGCCACGCTTCTGTAAGGGTTATATCCCCTGTGAGTTCTACATACCCACTGGAAGGCAGGTCACTTTCGCTTGACACTCCCGCTGCACTCGCTTTAAGTCCCCAGTCGATATTGCTGAAAAATCCGCTTGGGAAATACAGCAGCATCGCCATGACCATGACAAATGCTGACAAAAATGCTACTGGTCGTTTGAGTTTTTTTGTCATATAGACTCCTCCTTTGATTTTATTATAGATTTATATTTAACCGGATTATCCGGTTTATAGCAAAAACCGCCCGAACCGCAGGACAAAGTCCCGCAGCACGAGCGGTTGATTAACTATATGAAATTTTGAAATGGGCGCAGTTATGCTGTCTGTCTGTCTGTCTGTCTGTCTGTCTGTCTGTCTGTCTGTCTGTCTGTCTGTCTGTCTGTCTAAAGCGTAGCACATCAGCATAATCTTGTCAACCCCTTTTTTGAAATTTTTTGTATATGTCAGGGTAAGCTTTTTCCATATCCTACCGCAATTCATATATATTATATCATATCTGTGCCGAAATTGTCAAGGTCTCAGAAATAAAAAACATGGAACGAAACGAGGGTTTTTGGCTCTTGACACTCGTTTCGTTCCAACTTTTTTTACTAAAATTCTTTTCCACACTGTTTTATATCATCAGGCTTAAAGAGAATACAGCCGCAGTGACCTCTGAATGTGGGAAAACATATCACTTTCAGATCTTCACCTATCTCAGGACTGAAATCGTTTATCTCCAGAACTTCACCGTAAAGGGCGACTTTTTCATAAAACCTCAGCCATTTGCTGTCCATATTCTCAAACAGACTGCCAAACGTACTGCCGATAAGCCTTTTAAGAGGATACTTTTCAAGCTCTGCAAGTGCCTTATTGCCATAGCGGAAAATCCAGTCCAGAGCGTGGCTTTCCTCGTCGAATATCATCTCAATGTCTGCAAATGCAAAAGGGGCATTTTCATAGCAGATGTAATGCTGACGGTATTCCTGTTGCGTTCTGGGCGCATCATCAGCAAACCAGTCTAAGATGTCCTGCTGTTTCCGGTAAATTTCATTGCGTAATTTCGTTTTTTTGCTTAACGTGTACCTGAGAGATTCACCGTTCATGAGATTCACTGTATCAGTGATGCTGCGTATTGCCATTGCTGATACGATACACCCACGGCGTATCTCAATAAAGCTTTCACCAAACTTCTTTTTTAGTTCCTCGCAGGTGATACGGGTTTTGTATGTCTTATCTCCGTAAACGTGTATCTCAGCGTCCTGACGGCACATGAGAACGTAAATTATTTTGTTAATCTCGATTTCAACCTTTTTCCATTGGTGACGTATGAGTATAGTTCTGCTTTCGTACATTGTGCTATGCCTCGCTTTGCATTTATTGTTACTATTTATTATACAGTATTTCGGGGCGGTTGTAAATGGGTATACTGCCAAAACTGCCGTTTTTATTTCTTCATGTAAAATTCACACTCATACCCGTCAGCACGGAGGAACTGTTTCAGATAATTTCTGTACTGACTTCTTTGCTTCAAATCCCCTGCTGGCTTGAACGAAGACGGTAATATAAATGTGATGCGGCGGAAATTGTAAAATTCTTGGCAACAGGAAAGAAATAATATTCAAAACGTTCCCGAAAGAGGGCGTTTGGGTTTAATTAAGTAAGTTTAGAGCAGTTTGCGAATAATCCATATTATTTTTTATTGCACCACACCGGAAACTGTGATATAATAATGGTAATAATAAAATATACAGCGATTGCGAGGTGCGTTAAAATGGGAATTCTCCTTAATCCGGATAATATAGATTTTTATAATGCTGTCAATTATTCTGAGTTATACATCGATAAAACAGAACTTATTAAGTATACAAATAAGGTTTTGTTTGGCGAACAGAAATACATCTGCGTAAGCCGTCCGAGAAGATTCGGCAAATCAATGGCTGCTAATATGCTGACTGCCTACTACAGCCGTGGCTGTGATTCAAAAGAAATGTTCAGTAAATACAAAATTGCTAAGACTGATTCTTTTGAAAAGCACCTGAATAAATATAATGTTATTCACATTAACATGGTTGATTTTCTGAGTGAAGCAAACAATATCGAGGAAATGATTGCAGAAATTCAGAAAGCAATTTTATTTGAGCTGACTGATGAATTTTCAGATGTAAGATTTTATGATAACAAAAAACTTGCACGTTCTTTAAAAGATATTTTTGCAGAAAAAAAGGTACCGTTTATTTTTATTATTGATGAATGGGACTGCATTTTCAGAGAACACAAAAATGATACAGAATCACAGACAAAATATCTTGACTTTTTACGTAATCTTCTCAAAAACCAGAGCTACATTGCTCTGGCGTATATGACTGGTATTCTGCCGATAAAGAAATATGGCAAACACTCAGCAATCAACATGTTTACAGAAATATCCATGACAAATGCAAGAGAACTTGCTGAATTTACTGGTTTTACAGAGTCAGAAGTAAAAGAACTATGCACACAGTATGACATGCCCTTTGATGAAACCAGACGCTGGTACGACGGATATAATTTAAAAGGTATTTCGATATATAATCCCCGTTCTGTTGTCATGTCTATGACTGGTCATGATTTTGACAATTACTGGACTTCCACTGAAACCTACGAAGCATTGAAAGTTTATATTCAGATGAATTTTGACGGGTTAAATCATATGATTACCAGGCTTATCGCCGGTGAAAAAATTGAGATAAATCCTGCAAAATTCCAGAACGATATGACTACATTTAACAGTGCTGACGATATATTAACCTTGCTTGTACACCTCGGATATCTTACGTTTGATTTCTATACAAAACAAGTCTGGATTCCCAACAGCGAAGTTGCTCAGGAATTTATCAATTCTATCGAAGACGGCGGATGGGAAGAGGTAATGCGGTCAATTAAATCGTCAGATGAACTTCTCAAAGCAACTCTTAATTGTGATGAAGAAAAAGTTGCGGAACTTATCGAACAGTCACACCAGGACAATACTTCCATTCTAAAATATAATGATGAGAATTCTCTTTCCTGTGTCCTTTCTCTTGCCTACTACTCCGCAAGAAAAATCTATACTGTTGAGCGTGAGTTACCAGCCGGAAAAGGTTTTGCAGATTTAGTATTCAAGCCAAGGAAAAACTGCCACTCCCCTGCCCTTATTGTTGAGCTTAAATACAATGGCTCCTCCGAAAGTGCGATTGAGCAGATAAAAAACAAGCAGTACATCGACTGCCTGAAAGATTATTCTGGTGAGGTTATGCTTGTCGGTATTAATTATGATAAGGAAACGAAAAAGCATTCCTGCA
>JBJEQU010000261.1:0-8673 GCA_051881935.1 Porcipelethomonas sp.
TATTCATTTATATATTTAACGCCTTCAGCACCTTCATTTTCATCGATGATCTGCCTTGCAATAAGCTCCAGTTCAGAAGTACTCCTCGAGAAGTTAAGATATTTGCAGCCGTACATGATCGGCGGACATGCAGATCTCATATGCACTTCCTTCGCCCCGTTTTCATAGAGAAACTCGACTGTTTCACGCATCTGGGTTCCTCTTACGATACTGTCGTCAACGAACAGAAGCTTTTTGCCCTCTATAAGCTCGTGAACAGGTATAAGCTTCATTTTTGCAACTTTATTTCTCATAGACTGATTTGTAGGCATGAAGCTTCTCGGCCATGTAGGGGTATATTTGATAAAAGGTCTTGCAAAAGGGATGCCGCTCCGGTTGGCATAGCCTATAGCATGTGGAATACCGGAATCCGGAACACCGCACACATAATCAACATCAGGAAGCTTTCCGTTTTTAATATCTGTTTCAGCCATGATTTCACCGTTGCGTGTTCTCATGACTTCGACATTAACGCCCTCGTAACAGGCGTTTGGATAACCATAGTATGTCCAGAGGAACGAGCAAATTCTCATTTTATCTGTTCCCTCACTGAGTATATTATAGCCGTCCTTTGTGATTTCAGTTATCTCACCGGGTTTAAGTTCATGACACGTGGTGTATCCGAGCTTCTGGAAAGCAAATGACTCAAATGAGAAGCAATATCCATCCGAACGTTTTCCGACAATTATAGGCAGCCTGCCGTTTTTATCTCTTGCACATATAATGGAATCCTTTGTCATTATAACCAGTGACATTGTTCCGTCGATCTTCTGCTGGGCATACCTTATTCCGTCAACAAAAGTATCCCTCTGTGCAATAAGTGCACCGATCAGTCCGCCGGAATTAATACTGCCGCTGCTCATTGTTTCAAAGTTTGCGCATCCCTTATCAAGAAGCTCATTTGAAAGCTGTTCTGCATTATTGATTATGCCAATAGAACACACCGCATAAAGTCCAAGCTTTGAGCGAACCATGATTGGCTGCGGATCCGTATCACTGATACAGCCGATACAGATATTACCCCTCATGTGTTCGATATCCTGTTCAAATTTGGTTCTGAAAGGTGAATTTTCAATACTGTGAATGTTCCTCTGAAAGCCCAGCTCAGGGGAATATGATGTCATTCCTCCTCTTCGTGTACCAAGATGTGAATGATAATCCGTTCCAAAAAAAACATCATGAATACAGTCGTTGGATGAAACTGCTCCAAAAAATCCGCCCATATGAAACTCCATTCTGCCGCCGAAAATTCTGCACAGGCAAATCTTATAAAAATCTCCCGACGGCTTACAGAGATTTCATTGTGATCCGTCTGCCGGTTAATTACAAAAGATACTGGAAATTATTCTCCCATGAGACGCTTCATAATTTCGTTATATGCATCTTCAACGCCGCCCATATCTCTTCTGAATCTGTCCTTATCCAGTTTCTCGTGGGTGGTGCTGTCCCAGAAACGGCATGTATCAGGTGAAATCTCATCAGCAAGGATAATCTGACCTTTAAATCTGCCGAACTCAATCTTGAAGTCAATAAGGTCTATATTAAGCCCTTTAAAGAACTTAACCATAAAATCATTTACCATGAATGCATACTTAGTGATCGTATCTATTTCTTCCTCTGTTGCAAGATCAAGACCAAGGGCATAGTACTTGTTTATAAACGGATCGCCGAGGTCATCGTTTTTGTAGCTGAACTCAAGTGTAGGACGCTTTAAAGGGGTTCCTTCTTCAATGCCCAGTTTCTTTGAGAAGCTTCCTGCTGCAACATTTCTCACAATGACCTCAAGAGGAACGATCTCAACTTTCTTGACGATTGTTTCCCTGTCGCTTATTTCTTCAACAAGATGCGTAGGAACACCTTCCTTTTCAAGAAGCTTGAACATATAGTTTGTCATTCTGTTGTTGATAACACCTTTGCCTGCAATAGTACCTTTCTTTTCGCCGTTGAAAGCAGTGGCATCATCCTTATAGTCAACGATAACGTAATCAGGATTATTTGTTGAATAAACCTTCTTTGCCTTTCCCTCGTAAAGCTGTTCCTTCTTTTCGATATTTTCCATTTTCTTATCCTCCGTTTATTATAAATTATTTATTTCCTTGGAAATTTTTTCATCCTTAGCCTTTACAGCCTCTGCCATTCTGGTTTTCATATCCCATAGCTTCTGAGCAAGCTCCTTATCAGACAGGGCAAGCATCTGTACCGCAAGGATCGCAGCATTTGCCGCACCGTCGATGGCAACTGTTGCAACAGGGATGCCGCTGGGCATCTGAACTGTGGCGAGCAGTGCGTCAAGACCGTCAAGGGTCGAAGATTTTATCGGGATACCTATAACAGGAAGTATTGTGTGTGCTGCCAGCACTCCTCCGAGATGTGCTGCCTTTCCGGCAGCTGAAATAATTACGCCAAATCCATTTTTCTCTGCATTTTTTGAAAATTCTGCCGCCTGATCAGGTGTCCTGTGGGCAGACATAACATGTACCTCATAGGGGACACCAAATTCTTTAAGCTTTTCTACAGCCTGCTTTACAACCGGCAGATCGCTGTCGCTTCCCATAATAATTGCAACTTTTTTACTCATTATACATCATCCTTTTTTTATATTTCCGGGGCAAAACCCACATTTATAATTCTTCTTTATTGACACTTTTTAAAATTACCGAATGTTTGCTGTCATTTACAAGTGTAAGTGTAATAAGAGATCTCAGATCGTTGATCACATTTTCTCCGTCCTCATAATCATATGAAACTTCAGCAGAGATCTCGTAACTTTCCGTATCCTCAGCTTTATACGCCAGCTTCAGATTTTCAATACCGTTTATACTACAGTTTTTGAAAAGGTCATTGGTTGAGATTGAGCTGAAAAAACGCTCATCTGTAATATCTGAAATATCACTTACATTATGAGAGATTATATATTGAAAATAGGCGCATACAGTGTCAAATATACTGTAAACCTTATTTTCACCGATATTTTCTATAACCTGTTCATCAGTGCAGCTGAAATTTACCTCACAGCCGCCTGCTCTGTCAGAAAAGCTGACAGAAGTACAGATAAGCATATTTCCATCATGCAGGTAACTGTACTTTCCGGTATCGGATGTCAGTGAAATGACACCGCTTTTGTCGTCAAACACAAAGCTTTTCCAGATCTTATCAGAAATCATGTCTCCGCTGGTATCCAAAAGCGCAAAGCCTTCCTCATCTGAGAAATATCCGGCAATATAATCTTTCCCAATGGAAACGAGCCTCTCAAAGATAAACGGGGTAATGAAGTTTTCATCACTGTCGATAATTCCCATTACAACCTTTCCGTTTTCTTTCTGTGAAACTGCAAACCGCCCGGAATTCAGGAAATATATATTCTGCCATCGAGGCTCGATTATATATCTGTCATCTGAATCCTTGACCCCTGCCATGCCGTCTTCACTGCGGAATATCGTGTAATTGGATTTTACTGAATCGAAACTTACAATCATATTATTGTCAGTTTCCGAGCCGGCATTATTATCCTTATTGACGTCAAAATAGAATTTTATAAGTGCAGCGATCATAACAACAGCCGCACAGATAAGCAGTGAAAACAGAAGTTTTACATACCACTTAGTTCTGCCGTACCTGTCCGATATTTTTATTTTACTTATTTTCTTCATTGTGATTTCTTACAAAATCCTCTGTTTCCTTAGTTATGTAAACAGGTCGTCTTTTTGTTTCAAGATATGTTTTTGAAAGGTACTGTCCGAGGATACCTGTACAGAAAAGCTGAAGTCCGCCGACAAAGAATATGGCACACACTATCGTAGGGAATCCCTGAACATCTTCCCCAAAGGCAAGAGTTTTTATGATAATTACAACAACTATAATGAATGCAACGAGACAGCTGAGAATACCGAGCAGTGAGGCAAGGGCAAGGGGTGCGGTGGAAAAAGCAAATATGCCCTCCAGCGAATACATGAACAGATTTTTAAATGACCATGCCGTTGTGCCAGCTGCCCTCTCAACATTTTCGTATTCAATATATTTAGTATTGAATCCGACCCAGCTGAAAATACCCTTTGAAAAACGATTGTATTCTTTCATTTCAAGGATAGCATCCACCATCTGACGTCTCATAAATCTGAAATCCTGAGCACCGTCAACAATTTCCGTCTGGGATATTTTATTCATTATTTTGTAAAATCCTCTTGCAAACCAGGATCTGATCTTTGATTCGCCCTTTCTGCTGACACGCCGAGTGGTAGCACAGTCATAGCCCTGATTTTTTACATAATCGTACATCTGAGGGATAAATTTAGGCGGGTGCTGCAGGTCAGCATCCATAATAACGACATAGTCTCCCCTGGCGTTTTCAAGACCGGCAAACATCCCTGCTTCCTTGCCGAAATTCCTCGAAAAAGAAATATATCTGACACGTTCATCTTCAGCTGCAAGCTTTCTGAGCATATCGAGGGTTTTATCTTTGGAACCGTCGTTTATGAATAAAAGCTCAAAAGAAAGCTGAGAATTATTTTTTTGCATACCTGCTATCGTCCTGGTAATTTCTTCATAGAACATTGGAAGAACCTCTTGTTCGTTATAGCAAGGAACAATAATTGAAATTAATTCCATAAAAAGGCTCCTATCTTCATACAAATACATACATATATATAATACAACATAACAAATAAAATTGCAAGTATATTTTTGTTTTTAAACAAATCTAATCAATTATTATATCCTGAATAATCCGGACAACAATGCTTACAATAGAAACAAAAGACCATAGGATAATTGATTATGAATACCAAGAAAAAGACTATAATAAGTACACTATCCGGAATTGCCTCGGCAATTCCCTTTATATTTAAAGATTTATATTTTATTATTTTTATTTCCCTTGCTCCCACATTGTATTTTATTATTTCTGACAAGACAAAAGCTTTTCCGGTAATATTTTTCCATTTATTTTCATTCTATTTTTATTCGGATTTATGGCTTTTCTCAGCGTGTATTGAATATGCATCATCAAAAGTTTACGGCTACATTTTGTCGTATTTTGTCATAATATCCATTTCGCTGATTCTGTCACTGACCGCTTCCCTGCCATTTCTTCTGATAAGAAACCTGAAATCGGACAATCCTGTAATTGTATCCGGGGTCGTAGCATTCCTTTATATTTTGGGAGAGTGGCTGCAGGGAGTAGTTCCCATAAATTTTCCGTGGAATCGGCTGTGCAATATAGCGGCATACAATCCGAGAATAATACAAACTGCAAGTTTATTCGGCGGTTTATTTATTTCTTTTGTAATAGTACTGATAAATTTATGTATTGTTTATTCAATAATTTTTTTCTCAAGGAAAATAGCGAACTCAGTTGTATTTGCCCTGCTGGCTGCATTTATTTTTCAGCTCAATGTATATCTTGGTCATCTCACTGATCTGTATTACTCCCAGCCGGTGGAAACTCCTCATGAGGTGCTTCTGATTCAGGCAAATTTTTCCCGTTATGAAAAAAGAGATCTTCCGCCGGATATTATGCTTGATGAATATCTGAGACTTGCGGGAAATAAAAAGGGCGGTGATACAGAGCTTATAATCCTGTCGGAAACTGCACTGTCTGAAAAATTTTTTAACGATGCCTCCTACAGAAAAAAGCTTGAAGATTTTGTAACAGCTGAAAATGTTCCTATACTATTCGGCACATCTTACGATTCCGGCTCTGAGAGGTACAATTCCTGCGTCATTTTGTTCCCGGATAAAAGCATTTCAGAGATATACAGCAAACGCCGACTTGTACCATTCGGAGAGTATACGCCATCAATATTTCCAGATACTCTGCACTTTGTTAAAAATTCTTTTACTGTAGGCAGGGACGATACAATTATAACCGGAGACTTCGGGCAGATCGGATGTGCTATATGCTTTGAAACTATATTCCCGTCGCTTTTATCAGAAAGTTCAAAAATGGGAGCAGAGCTTTTTGTAATGATATCAAATGATTCATGGCTTGGGAATGATGTTCCCCTTTATCAGCATCATGCCAATTCGATTCTGAGAGCTGTCGAAAACCGAAAATATACTGCAACATGTGCAAACACCGGAATATCATCAGTCATTGCTCCCGATGGGACAATAGAGGCAATTTCGGAAAGAAACAGAAAACAAACAGTCCGTGCTGATATTTACACTAATGATATAGTGACATTTTATGCAAAAACAGGAGATATCATAGTTCTGCCTTCATTTTTCATTGTTGTATTTCTGGGAGCGAGATTATTTTTTGAGAAATATGAAAGCAAAAAACAGAAGAAAATCTTGCATAATAGTGAAAATTAAGGTATAATATAATTTAATAGAGGTATAGAAAATACCTGTGAATGGAGATCAATATGAAACATGGATTTGTAAAGGTCGCATGTGTGACCCCGGAAATAAAGGTCGCTGACTGCGAATATAACTGCTGCCGTATAATAGAAGGCATTAAAAGTGCATATGATTCAGGGGTTCTGCTTTGTGCATTTCCTGAGCTTGCGATAACAGGATATACATGCGGGGATCTGTTTTTTCAGAAATCGCTCCTTGATTCAGCGGTAAATTCGCTGCGCAGAATCATTGACGAAACCGCAGACCTTGATATTATCGTAATCGCAGGACTCCCCGTTTCGGCAGAAGGAAAAATATATAACTGCGCTGCAGTTTTTCAAAAGGGAAAACTTCTCGGACTTGTACCGAAAAAAAATATCCCTAACTACTCGGAGTTTTATGAGGCAAGGCATTTTACACCCGGCATAAAAAATGGAAGCTATAATTTCTTCGGTACTGAAGTGCCGTTGGGAACCGATCTTGTTTTCTGCTGCCGGAATATGCAGGAATTTGTCTTCGGTATAGAAATATGTGAAGACCTGTGGGTCGCTGATACGCCGTCTGTAAAGCTTGCCCAGAACGGTGCAAATATGATAATCAATCTTTCCGCAAGCAATGAGGTAATCGGAAAGGCAGACTATCGCCGGACAATTGTCAGGGCAAAGTCAGGAAGCCTGTTCTGCACATATCTATATTCAAATGCCGGAACAGGTGAATCTACCACTGACATGGTATATTCCGGTCACAGCATGATCGCAGAAAATGGTACGATCACTGTCGAATCCCAACAGTTTACAAATGGCATGATCTGCTTCGATGCTGATATGCAGAAGGTTGAAGCTGAACGCAGGCGTTCAAATACTTTTGTACTATCAAGCAGCGGTGATGATGAAAAATACAAGAAAATATATTTTGATATGAAGGAACGAGAGGTAAAGCTTGAGATGAGCATCTCCCCTACCCCCTTCGTTCCCCTGAGTGATTCTGATATAGACAGACGGTGCAGGGAGATTTCTCAGATACAGGCGTTTGGTCTTGTAAAAAGACTTAAACATACAAACTGCAAAAATGCTGTTATTGGCTTGTCAGGGGGACTTGATTCCACCCTTGCACTTATTGTGACTGTAAACGCTTTCAGATTTCTGGGGCTTGATACAAAGGGAATTATCACTGTTACAATGCCGTGCTTCGGCACTACTGACAGGACCTACCGCAATGCCTGTCTGCTCGCTGAAAAATATGGAACTACACTTCGTGAAATAAATATAAGAGAAAGTGTTACAAAGCATTTTTCCGACATAGGTCATGACGCTGACAACCATGACGTAACCTATGAAAATTCACAGGCAAGAGAGAGAACACAGGTTCTCATGGACATTGCAAATCAGTGCGGCGGAATGGTTATTGGCACCGGTGATCTGTCTGAGCTTGCCCTGGGCTGGGCTACCTATAACGGGGACCATATGTCCATGTATGCGGTAAATGCTTCCATCCCTAAAACCCTTGTACGCTATCTCGTCAAATATGAAGCGGACTGCAGCAGCGGTGACCTTAGGAAGACTCTTGAAGACATTCTGGACACACCGGTAAGTCCGGAGCTTCTGCCTCCTGACGATAATGGTACTATTTCTCAGAAAACTGAGGATCTTGTAGGTCCCTATGAGCTTCATGATTTTTTCCTTTATTATATGGCAAGATTTGGTTTTTCCCCTGGAAAAATATTCAGACTGGCTCTCACTGCTTTTAAGGGGATCTATGACAGAGGTACCATACTCAAATGGGAAAAGACATTTTACAGGAGATTTTTCTCACAGCAGTTCAAGCGTTCATGTCTGCCGGACGGTCCGAAGGTCGGCAGCGTGACCCTGTCGCCGAGGAGTGACCTTAGAATGCCAAGTGACGCATCAGTAAATATCTGGCTCAGTGAGCTTGAAGATATATAAGGCAGCACCGCATAATTATACGGTATTGCCATATGCAATAAAAATGACAAACGGAGGACGAAAAATGAACTACAAAGAAAGCTTTATTAAATTTATGGTTGAAAGCGGAGTGCTGACATTCGGTGACTTCACTCTTAAAAGCGGAAGAAAAGCACCCTATTTTGTAAACACCGGCAATTACAATACCGGTGCACAGCTTGCCAGGCTCGGTGAGTACTATGCACAGTGCATCAGGGAAAACGGCGTTGAAGCTGATACCCTTTTCGGACCTGCATACAAGGGAATACCCCTTGCAACAGCATGCAGCATCGCTTTATTCAACAAGTACGGCGTTGACGTAAACTACGCTTTT
>JBJEQU010000262.1:0-8668 GCA_051881935.1 Porcipelethomonas sp.
CTGTAAGAGAGGGCTGCCCCTGATTTACTTGAAAATCAGGTTTTTCTACAGTCTGGAGTCCGGAAAATTCCGGACTTTTATTTTATATTGTTGACATTATAAAAACGCTGTTTCAGACGGTTTATCACGTTTGAAACAGCGTTTTTTATACTAATCCTTTTAACCCCGGTAGACTTTAGTCTACCGGGGTTTAGCCGACAAAGTCGACGTAAGGGATTGCATGAGACGGGATTTGACCGCAAAACGGTCAAATCAGAGGATGCCGCAGGCAGCCGCCCTCACAACTGTAATATATATTACAGTTGTGAGGATTAGTATTAAAAGAAAATAACTACAAAACATTATATTGGAATAGTATGTCATTACACAATCAGCTATGTATCCTCCTGAGAATAGTCCCCAACAAATTTGCAGTTTTTATCTTGGATTTCCAAATATATCATGTGTGGATATCCACCATCTGTCATAAGCTTCGACTTCAGGATCTGTTTCTTTTGAGCTTCCACAGCTGGCAAAGCATCCGGTAACGAATAAACCCACCATAACGGATAAAATAACTATCAGTATGCTTTTCATTTTCATGCCTTACACCCCAATTTAAATTTTTAATTACGAATACGCATCCCAGGCATCTTTTGCAGCATCCCAGTATTCCTTATTATATCCGCCGTAATCATTGTCGTCATCGTAGTTGTAGCTTCCGCTGCCGCTGCTGCTGCCGCATCCTGCCATAAATAAACACATAGTAATTGAAATAATTGCTATTAATAATCCAGTTTTTTTCATATCAATCTCCATTCTGCCGCTTTTACGTCACTGCAAACAGGAACGAAAATATCCATAGCGGCACAGCGGAAATTTTCGGGTGTAATGTGATTTGCTGAAATTCATCAGTAAATACTGTACTCCTGTCTGAAATTGATCGGCATTTTTATGCCAATACTTTTTATTATTTCTTGTAATCGTGTGTAAAGCCGCATTTTCCACAGCAATATGTAACTGTTTTCTTGCCGAGCGTACCACCCAGTAAACCGACCGGTCCGAGCAATAATCCCCCAACAGCTGCTTTACCAGTGCTGAAACCTTTCTTTGATTCATCCACCTTTATCCATGTCGAAGAGTTTCCGCACATGGGACAGGTATTTGGAGCATACCCCACTTTTTTCACCTCCTCCGAAATATACCAAATTGGGATATTAATATTATAGCACTTTAGTATAATATTGTCAAGAGGTTTTTTTATATGAGATTAAAGTATTTAAGAAAAAAACATGGTATAACACAGCTGAAGCTTGCTATGGATCTGAATTTAAATCAGAATAGTATCAGCCGTTATGAAAAGGGCGTCAGGGAGGCAGACTACCAGACGCTTATAAAAATTGCTGACTATTTTGATGTATCTATAGACTATTTGCTTGAGAGAACAGATAATCCAAAGTTCTACAAATGAAAAACGCTGTTTGAGACGATATAAACCGTCTGAAACAGCATTTGTTTTTTTAAAATCTGTTATTCAATCAGTATTTCTGAATTATAATTCATTAAATATCATTGTTGCGATCTGGAAATAGATAAGCATCGAGCAGGTATCGAGAATTGTACTGATAAGCGGAGCTGCCATGATCGCCGGGTCAAGCCTGATCTTTTTTGCGACCAGCGGAAGGGCGCAGCCGATAAGCTTTGCAATAATTACCGTTCCTACGATGGAAAGTGTAACTACAAGGGCAAGCTGGAAATTACTGTAGGTGATCCATATACGGATGCCGTTGGTAAGGGAGAGAATTATACTTACGATAAGTGAAATACGAAACTCTTTAAAAGCAACCTTAAAAAAATCTCTGAACTGAATTTCACCGGTTGCAAGTCCGCGGATAATAGTGGTTGAACTCTGGGAGCCGCAGTTACCGCCCGTTGACATAAGCATCGGAATAAAGGAAACGAGAAGGGGAATTGCCTGAAATGCTTCCTCATACCTTGTAAGGAGACTTCCGGTTATGGACGCAGAAAGCATAAGGAATAAAAGCCAGCCTATACGCTTTTTGGCATGAGTAAGGACGGAAGTCTTGAAATACGAGTCCTCATTAGGCGCCATAGCCGCCATCTTGGAAAAGTCCTCTTCATTTTCCTCGGCAATAACGTCCATTACGTCGTCTACAGTAATAATTCCGACCATTCGTTCCTCATTGTCAACAACGGGCATCGCCAGAAAGTCATATTTTGAAAACTTTCTTGCAACGACCTCCTGATCCTCATGGGTGTTGACAAAAATCACATTGGTATCCATTATACTTTCAATAGTCGAATTTTCATCACCGGTAACAAGATCGAGAATTGTAACAATGCCTATAAGCTTTCTTGCTTCCGTTACATAGCATGTATAAATAGTTTCCTTGACAACTCCGACCTTTCTGATCTGCTCAAGGGCTTCCTTTACGGTCATATGCTTATGCAGATAAACATATTCGGTGGTCATAACGCTTCCTGCACTGTCCTCAGGATAATTAAGAATATCATTTATCTGCTTTCTCGTTTCAGCATCGGTATTTTTCAGAATTCTTGAAACAACGTTTGCAGGCATCTCCTCGATAATGTCAACGGTATCATCGACGAAGATTTCGTCAAGGATCTCACGAAGCTCCTTATCGCTGAAGCCTCCGATAAGGTGCATCTGCGTGTCGCTGTCCATAAAGGTGAAGGTTTCTGCCGCAAGCTCTTTTGGGAGAAGTCTGAAAAGGAGCGTGATATCACGGGGAGAAAATGATTCCAGAAGAGAAGCAAGGTCAGCCGGATACATATCCTTAACAATTGATTTTATTTTAACATAATTTTTTTCACTGAGCAACTGGAGTATCTTCTCTGTCATACCGTAATCACCTCTGTCATTATTTAACGTAACAAGATAATAATAACTTATTTTCGGCAGTTTGTCAATAAGAAAGGAGGATTTTATATGAATTTTCCCCGAATTTATTGTTAATTATACATAAAATCAACATTGTAATTTGTTGCAATACATAGAAAAAAATAAGAATAAAGCCGAAGGTGGTTACATGTTTTATCTGAATATGTTATAATGGATTATATTGTTCTTTATAGAAAATTACTGAACAGATACTGGTCTATTATGAAGAATGCAAAGCGTATTCATGACAGACCTTTGTGATTTTTAAAAAATATACTTTATTTCAGGAGAATTGCGGATGGATCTTAAACTAAAAAGAAGGATGGCTCTGATAATTGCTTCGGTTTTTGCGGTGTCATTTAATCTGAGCTTTGATGCTGCGGCAGCAGATATAGTTCCGGCAAATGTAAATTACGGCAGAACAGCATACCTTGAGTATAGCGCAGAAAGCAATGGCTACAGGCTCACTGCTGAAAACGGAAGTGAGATCGCTCTTGAGTATGAAGCTGCTGGAACAGATGCGGATGTTCCGGAAACAACTGAACCGGCGGTAACTCAGCCGACGCAGTCGTCGGGGACTGCTGTAACCTCAACGGCATCCGTAACCAGTACTGCCGCAGCAACAACTGCTGCTGTCAGAACCCTTTCTCCGGCTTCAACGGTTTCTGACTATCCGGGCAGACACAGGTCGGAGGCTCTTTCTGACTGGGAAGAAACCATGAAGGCTTATACCACCACTACAACGACTACTACCACAACGACAAAATTGGTTACTACGAAAGCGGTATATAACGGCATAGACGTATCAAGATTTCAGGGTGATATAGACTGGAATAAGGTCAAGGCAGACGGGATTGATTTTGTAATAATCCGTGCCGGATACGGAATGGAATATGATCAGGTCGATGCAAACTTCCATGTGAATATCAAGGGCGCACAGGCTGCCGGTATCGACTGCGGTGTTTACTGGTACAGCTATGCACTGAGCACGGCGGACGCACTTCGGGAAGCAAAGGTCTGCTTGAGTACAATAAAAGGCTATACACTTACATATCCTGTTGCATTTGATATTGAGGACACAACTCAGCAGGATCTCAGCATGACCCAGATATCAAATATTACCAAAACATTCTGCTCATATCTGGAGGAAAATAATTATTATCCTGCGGTCTACAGCTATGCAAGCATGCTGACCTATAAAATGGACAGCAGTGTTCTTTCAAAATATGATATATGGGTTGCCCATGTAAATGTTTCAAAGCCGTCATTTGACGGAGTATACTATATGTGGCAGTATTCATGGAAAGGCTCTGTAAACGGTATCTCGACTGCTGTTGATCTGGATTACGGATACAGAGACTACCCGACAATGATAAAGGAAAGAAAGCTTAACGGCAATAAGTAATTTATGGGTACTGATATTCAGTACCCTTTTTATAGAATATCATTAACACACGGAAGGAGTAAAAATGCTGAAATTTATTTTTGGCGGTGCAGGCTTTGGAAAGTCCTGCCTTCTTATAGATAAAGTAAATCAGCTTGCAGAGCAGGATAAAAAGATTATTTTCATTGTTCCGGAGCAGTTTTCCTTTGAAAGTGACAAGAAAATATATAAAGCGCTGGGTACTGAAAAGTTTAATAAAATTCTTTCCCTGAGCTTTACCTCCCTGGCAAAGGAAATTTTTGAAAAATTCGGCGGCAGGTCGGGTGAATACGCCGAGGATATACACAAGTATATTCTTATGAATAAAACTATAAAGGAGCTTTCCGACAGCAAGGCTCTCAGCTGCTATGAAAGACAGGCTAAAAAAACCGGTTTTGTAAGCGACGCACTGGGCATGATAAATGAATTCAGACAGTGCGGTATTTCTTCCGATGAGCTGCTGAGTCTGTGCAGTTCCTCCTTTGAAAATAACGATAAGATCCGTGATCTGTCACTGATATATTCAACCTATGACGGCATGATGTCCGATGCTGGACTTAAAGACAGTTTAAATGACATTTCAGAGGCAGCCGCTGTTGCAAACATGAATGATTATTTCAGAAACAGCATTGTGATAATGGATGAGTTTGAAAGCTTTACCGGTGATGAATACGAGCTTATTGATGTAATGTTTGCACAGGCTGATGATATATACATTGCCTTACGTCTTGAAAATCCCGGGGAGAGTGGGTATGGTATATTCGATTCAGTGAAAAAGACCTGGAAAAGCTTTTATCAGCTTGCAAAAAAATATAACACGGAGATATCTGATATTACCCTTACTGAACCCGTAAAATATAAAAGCGGTGATCTTGCGTTTCTGAATAAAAATATTCTGCGCAGCAATGATAAGGTTTACGGCAGAGCATCAGATATTGAAATAGCTGAGTGCAGAGATCTCTATGAGGAAGCGGATTATGTATGCTCATGTATAAGCAGGCTTGTACGTGAGGAAAATTATAAATACAGGGATATTGCTGTTATTTCAAGACAGCTTGATGAGTATATATATATTCTTGAAGCTGCATTCCGCAGATATAATATTCCGTTTTTTATGGATGTGAAAAAAACCGCATTTCATACAAGAATAATGCAGTTTATGGTAAATACAGTTGATGTTGTCTGTGAAGCCGATCCCGATACGGAAACCATCCTGAGATATGTCAAGACGCAGTTCGGCGGGGTTACAATACAGGAAGCTTCCGTACTGGAAAATTACTGCTATGAATGGGGAATCACCGGCAGGCAGCTTTTCGAGCCTTTTACTGCGGATATGGAAAATAACCCTGCTCCCGAAGAAATAAGAAAAAGGGTCATGGATCCCATTAAGGAGCTGAGGGAAAAATGCAAAAAGTCGGACTGCCGGGAAGTGTGCAAAAATCTTTATGACTTTCTCTATCAGGCAAAAATCCCTCTCAGGATCTCCGAGCTTAATGATGAGCTGATAAAGTCCGGACTTGTGTATCAGGCAAAGGAACAGAAGCGTATGTGGGACACGCTTATGACAATCCTTGAAACCTTTTCCGAAATAGGCGGTGATATATCACTGAAGGAATTTCAGCAGCTTTTTGATTCGGCGGTAAAACATATCACCTATTCTGTACCTCCGCAGACTCTTGATTCCGTTCACATCGCAAGGGCAGAAACTGCACGCCCAGCATCACCGAAGGCAGTATTCATCCTCGGCGTAAATGAGGGATTTTTTCCATTTTCACGCCATAAGAACGGGCTGCTTAACGACAGGGACAGGGCAAGATTTGAAAGTGCCGGAATGCACCTTACAAGGGGGAATGACGAGCTTGTTTCCGATGAAAAGCTTGTGGTTTACAAGTCGCTGACATACGCTTCCGAAAAGCTTTACATACTCTATCCCACCTGTGACAGCAAGGGTGCAGCAAGATTTCCAGCGTCTGTGATATCACAGATAAAAAACATGTTTGATAATAATATCCTGACCTTTGCGTCAGATAAAGGACCTGCATTTTATTCTTCTACTCCACAGGCTGCATACAATGTATTTGTAAAAAATTTCGGCAGAGATGTTCCGGGTATTCCGGAAATAAAAAGCGTACTTGCAAAGGATGAGTATTATTCCTCAAGAATAGAATATCTTTACGAGATCGCAAAGAAAAAGGATTTTCATATTGACAATAAGGAGCTTATGAAGAAGCTTTACTCTGACAGACTTAATATTTCCGCAACTGGCTTTGAAACATTCCAGCTTTGCCGGTTCCGGTTTTTCTGTAAAACAGGTCTTAAACTCCGGACAATACAAAAACGTCAGATCGGAAGTCCCGAACAGGGCAATATTGTCCACAAATGTCTTGAAGAGGTATTTTCTCACTGCAAAACAAAGGAGGAATTTGACCGGCTTGATGAGGCGTCAGTAACGGAAATAATTGACCGGTGTGTCAGTGAATATATGGACGAGGCTATGGGGGGTGATATTAAAAATACCGCAAGACTCCGGCAAAACATAGATAACATAAAGGGAAACATTTTAAAAATTATATTTCATTTGCAGGAAGAACTGAAGCAGTCGCAGTTCAGACCGGTTGAATTTGAATATGAAATAAACAAAAGCGGACTGCCCACTTTAAAGGCGGATAACGGAATTGAGATCATTCTCCGGGGATATATTGACAGGGTGGATATATTTGAGGAAAACGGAGAAAAGTATGTAAGGGTCATCGACTATAAAACAGGCAAGACGAAATTCTCTGTTGCATCCCTCTTGTATGGTATAAATATGCAGATGCTGCTGTATATGTTTTCTATCACTGATAAAAACGGAAAATATGCTGACTGCGCACCGGCAGGGGTTCTGTACATGCCTTCTAAGGAGATTGTCTGCGAAAGGGACAGGGATGACAAGGGAAGTATCGATGAATTTGTAAGGAAAAATTATAAAATGAATGGTGTTGTCCTTAAAGAAAGAAGTGTACTGAACGCCATGGAAAAGGATATTATGGGGGTATACATTCCGGCAAAGCTGGTGAAGTCGGACGGCGGATCAGGTGATTTACAGTTGAATCAGAAGCTTTCGACCTGCTTTTCTTCTACACAGTTTGTAAAGCTCAGAGAGCATACTGAGGGACTTCTGAAAAAACTGGCAGAGCAGCTGTATGACGGCGATATTGAGGCGGACCCGCTTATTTTAAAAAACAGGGCGCCCTGTGAGTTCTGCGATTACTGGTCAGTGTGCGGAAATATTCCATGTATAAATTACCATGAAGCATCGGGAACAGCAGAGGATGACATGTATGAAATTTTGTCCGGAGAGTAGGAAAAATGGATAATTACAAATTCTTTATAAATGAAAAGTGCGAATTTTTTCCGTGTCATAAAAATATTTCGCCTGATGATTTTAACTGTCTGTTTTGTTATTGCCCCCTTTACACTCTGGACTGCGGCGGAAATTATAAAATACTGGAAAACGGTATAAAGGATTGTTCAGGCTGTAATATTCCCCACAAAAAGGAAAATTATGATTTTATTATACAAAAGCTTATGAATTTATAGTATTCAGTGTGCAGTGGTTATCACAGCGGATCAGAAAAATACAGAGAATACAGCATAGGGAGAGACTAATGGAAAGTTATTTTATAAAACATAAAGTTATTGATGCCTGTCTGAGGGCAGACGTTGATATATTAAGACTTGCAGTTGTTTTTGGCAGGGACAAAAAATTAATGATGAAAAAACTGGATGAGGATGTGCTTACCTATAAGGAGCTTACAAAAATTTCGGATATCCTTAACTGTCATTACAAATCATATTTTTTGTATGATGACAATGTGAAAATCTGTGCCGGTGAATTTAACGACATGGTGAGATATGCAATTAACAGGTCAGGAACATGTATAAGAAAATTTGCAGCTGATATAGGCTATAGTCCTGCCGGACTGTATGCAAAGCTTAACCGTAACAAATTTACTCAGAGCGATTTATACGGATATGGCAGGGTGCTGGGTTGCAAATTCATATCGGAATTTTACTTCCCGGAAATCAAAGCGGGCATCGGTGCAGCTGGGTACAGCGGCAGGAATTTTTAATGCGAAAATACGCCGTGGAAAAAGGCTGAAAAAAAAGCTGCTATACCGCATCTGGTATAGCAGCCGGTCAGAAAAAATTACTGAACCTTATAAGCCTGAATCATCTTTTTTACCATCTGGCCCCCAACGGAACCTACTTCTCTTGCAGTTAAGTCACCGTTGTAACCCTGCTTGAGGTTTACGCCAACTTCGCTTGCAGCTTCCATCTTAAATCTTTCGAGGGCTTCT
>JBJEQU010000263.1:0-8625 GCA_051881935.1 Porcipelethomonas sp.
CCTGTTCCAATCATGCCGATTGTCGAAATTTTGGGTATGTTCACCAAACCATTTAGAAAAAGGCGAAAACGTTGTAATGGCGCTTGCTTCAAAGACAAATACTGACACAAATAATGTTACACATACAAATAATATGCTTGTTATAGGCGGTGCATCATTTACTGACCCGTGCATCACTGGTGAGGCTTCATTTAACAACGCTGAATTTATCCTCAATGCCGTAAATAAGATCTGCGGCAAGGAAAACAGCATTATTATCGCTGAAAAGAATTTCGAATCACCCACCGTTACGGTTACAGCATCGCAGCTTTCGATTATTAATAAGGTGGTAGTACTGGTAATTCCGGTTATTGTTCTTATCTGCGGAATTATAGTATTTATAAGGAGAAAGAACCGATGAAAAAGAATATCAGGGCGGTTATAGCCTGTGCGGCAGTTCTTGTGGTCGCAGGGGGCGGTTATACGGCACTTCTTCTGACAGAGGACGGAAATGAAACATCTTCCGTTTCCTCTTCCGGTGAGCCGATCGCCGTAAAGCCGGACACTATTCTGAACTTTGAAAAAACGGATATTTTATCCGTTTCAGTTACCAATGCAAACGGTGGATATGAAGGAATTCCTACAGGTGAGGACGGTGATGACGGTCTGCCAAGATTTACCATAAAGGGTATTGAGGATCTTGATGTGAATTATACCCTTACTACCTCGCTTCTCAACAGTTCGTCCGCACTGGGATGTGACCGTGTTGTTGAGGAGGACCCGTCCGACCTGGAAAAATACGGTCTTGCGGATCCCCAGGCGGAGGTCAGCATCAAAACTTCATCGGGCACAACAAAGCTCCTTGTGGGCAATGAATCACCTCAGAGCGGCGAAACATACTGTATGACCGACGGCGGGAAGGAGGTCTATTTTGCCGCTACCTCATCCCTGAGTGTATTCCTGAATGCAAAGGAGAATTTTCTTTCAAATTCTCTTATTCCTGCTGCCAGTGACGGCAATAATCCTGTTCCTGAAAAAATTACGATCAGCAGGACTGACCTTGAATATGATATCGTACTTGAATATGATGAATCGACTTCTGAGACCGGCGGAACAAGCGGAACTCTTGCAAGCCACGTTATGACAGAACCGGTCTTCTCATATCTTGACGTTGAAAAGTCACAGGACGCAACACAGGGATTCTTCGGACTTTCTGCATATTCTGCGGTAGCTGCATATCCTGATGATACACGGATAAAGGCAAGCGGACTGGATGAACCTTTCTGCACTGTTTCTATGACCACAAAAGACGGAGACAGCTGCACCCTGAAAATCGGCAATAAGCTTGAGATAGCTGACGGCAATTACTACGCTGTAATGCTTAACGATATCGATGTTATATATGCTGTTTCGGAGGAAAGTCTTTGCTGGGCGTCGCTTGAACCGGGGGATATTACATCAAAGATGATATTCGGTACTTATATATGGGATATCGGCAAGCTTGAGATCGATGTAAACGGCGGTGAAAGTGTGCTGTTTACAGGAAGCGGTACTGGTGCAGAGGACTACGAGGCTTCAAAAAACGGCGAAAAATGCGATACGGAACGTTTCAGAAAGTTTTACACATTTCTGCTTAAAACCTCAGGGGAAGAGTTTGTTATTGATGAGCAGCCACAGGGTGAGCCGACTGTGTCCATAACTCTTGAAACCCAAAGCGGAAACGTTTCCCAGACGGTGGAATTTTACAAGGCAGACGGCAAGAAGAGCCTTATTGTTGTAAACGGTACGCCTTGTTTCAAATGCCGTACAGCCTATGTTGACCTGCTGATAGATAATCTGTCGAAATTTGACACCAACGAAGAATTTGTTATGAACTGGTAACCGGAACGACAAAATATTACAATTAACTTGTGATATAATTGTCTGAGGCTGCGCTTCGGAGTCTGAAAGGAGAAATATCACTTCTCCCTGAGCCGGTTGCTTACTGATTTAATTAGAGGAGGGTATACGATGAGCAAAGGATTTTTTACATACAAGGGTTTTCCCCTTGTAAGACATGAGGATGTTATATACTATGGTAATATGACTGATGACTATGTGGTTATGATCCAGATACTTAAAAAGGAAAAGGTCAACGATATTGATATTGCAAGCAAAATAAAGGTCTATCAGATGTCAACGGATCTTACGCTTCCGCCTAACAAGGCTGTTACAAAAACCAGTGAAAAAGAAAGCCTTTACGAAGCTCTCGACCTTGCAAATGCATGGCTTTCCAGAGCTGTGAAAAATTAATTTAAGCTTTCAGAGAAAAAACATAATTAAACGTTTATTTAAATTGCCGCATCGGACGAAACCGGTGCGGCATGATCATTTTCAGAGGCTATGGTTTGACAAAAAAATCACATAGATACGTCGTTTAAAACGTTTAAAATAGTCTTAAAATTTGTGCGAATTAGCTAAATTTACTATCGGGTGTTAATTGCTTCTCACAAAGTTGATCAAATACTATTGACAGGTAAATAATGGAGTGATATAATATATACAGAAACAAACGAACAGAAAAGATTCTGAATATCTTTTCAAAACGATAAAACTGAATATTTGGCAAACTTATTGAAAAGTAAGGACGCAAAGCCAAGGGTCTAAGCCGTGAAACGGGATGACAGCCGGTTGCTGCATAACATTCCTGATGGAATGTCTTGTATCGTGCCCGCTCATCACATCGGAAGTGAATGAAGCGGTTTTTTAGTTCTTGAAGCTTCTGAGCTTTGCTTGAGTTTAAAACAGTAGGTTGCCCGTCTTGCGAAGAAAGAAGGAAATGTTATGAAAAAGAATAAATTAATGAAGGTTTCGGCAATACTTGCAACAGCCCTTATGGCGGCGTCGGCAGCAGGCATGTCAGTAACAGCAGGAAACGTTAAAACAGCTGAGGCAGTCCGCAGTGTAAAAACAACACGTTCGGCGTCGAGAACTACAAGAAGAGCTAAAGGCGGTAGTTCAAATACATCTATTGAACAGATCGAGGGAAGTGAGTCTATTTCACTCCAGGGTCAGAAAGCTAAACCAGGCGACACTATTGAAATTCCGCTGGTTATGCACACAAATAATCTGTGTATCTGTTACGATCTTCTCGTTGAGTTTGATGCAAGACTTGAATTTGTGGGCGTTGAAGGTGCACAGGCATCATGTAACTTTGAAGAAGACGGAAGAAAATATGTTTCGCTGGTAGGTTATGGCGTAGAACCGTTTAAAGATGATACGACGATTGCAAAAATCAAGCTCCGTGTTCCAAATGGAGCAGAAAATGATGATTATGATGTAAGATTCAGTCAGATCACAACATTCTCAGCAGAGAACAGCGATTTTGAGGATTATACGAAAAACAACGCAGTAATTACTGTAACAGGCGGCGTTGAAAAGAAGAAGGGCAATATGCTTGAACTCAAGAACGTTGTCGGAATGGCAGGAGACGGAGCAGTAGTACAGCTTGTGCCTAATTCGAATAACAGATGCGTAAGCTTTGATATGCTTGTTGAATACGATTCAAGACTTTTGCTTGAAGACAAGGACGTTGCAGGAGCTAATTCATTCTGTATATTTGAACAGGATGGCAAGAGCTATGTATCTCTGGTAGCATACACTACAGATATATTTGCTGACGGCAAGGCAGCTGTGGCTCTTAATTTCCACCTTCCTTATGATGCAACTCCGAGTGATACATACGAGGTTAAAATAGTAGAAGTTAATGATTTTTCTTCAGGCAGTGGAACACTTAGCGACTATACGACGGATGACGCTGTTATCTCTGTAGTTAGTTCATCACGTCCGAATGATAAATACAGTGAATATAAGGTATACAAGCAGTATGCAGCAAACGGTGCTCTTATGGGTTCGGCAGTTGCACTGAGAGGCGATGTTAACGGTGACGATAAGGCTGACGTAAGAGATGCAGCTGCAACAGCAAACTATTGTGCTAATAAGCGCTCTGGTGGTAATACTGTCGATGAAAAGGGCGAGTTTTTTGGTGACGTTGATGAAAGCGGCGATTTAAATATAAGAGATGCAGCTAAAATTGCAAGATATGTATCCAAAGGCAAAGTGTCATGGGATGACGTTCTCGGCAGCTAACTTTTAAGATTGCTTACTTGTGTCACATATAACCAACCGGAAATAGGGGACATCTTGGTGTCCCTTTATTTCTTCTGTTGCATAAAACTGATAAGTATTACTAATAAATTTAACACGCTTCACATAAGAGTGATGAAATTTTTGTGAAATTTATAAAAGATGTTGACATTTATAATCGAATGTATTATAATAATTACGGTTGAAAATATTCGATCATGGTTATGTCCGTTGAACGGACATTGTCCAAAAAAATTACATTTATATTCAGGAGGAATAAAACAATGAAGAAGTTTGTATGTCCAGTATGCGGTTACGTTCACGAGGGAGACAGTGCGCCGGATAAATGTCCTATCTGTGGTGCTCCCGCTTCCAAATTTACAGAGAGTGCTGCTGACAGTCTTGCATGGGCTGACCAGCATGTTGTAGGTGTTGCAAAGGATACAGATCCTGAAATTCTTGAAGGTTTAAGGGAAAACTTTGCCGGTGAATGTTCAGAAGTCGGCATGTACCTTGCAATGGCAAGAGTAGCTCACAGAGAAGGCTATCCTGAGGTTGGTCTGTACTATGAGAAGGCTGCGTGGGAAGAAGCAGAGCATGCGGCAAAGTTTGCTGAGCTTCTTGGTGAAGTTGTAACAGATTCCACAAAGAAGAATCTTGAAATGAGAGTTATGGCTGAAAACGGTGCCTGCGAAGGCAAGAAGAAGCTTGCAGCAAGGGCAAAGGAACTCAATCTTGATGCTGTTCATGATACAGTTCATGAAATGGCTAAGGACGAGGCAAGACATGGCTGTGCATTTGAAGGCCTTTTGAACAGATACTTTAAATAATTGTCGTTAATCTATGAGTGTGTTCATGCAGGTTGGATATGCCCATAAAACATTTTCTTTTTTCTTTATATTAAAAGCCCCGGTTTTGTCCGGGGCTTTTACATTATAGTTATTCTTTATTAAAATCAGAAAGTTCAAGTCCTTCATTTTTCTCAAGTGCCCAGTTTATATTCCATTCACTTGAAAATAGAAGCAGAAAGTTGTCCTTAAAGTCCTGTACGACCTTTGTATCCGAGCTTATAAGCAGATCCTTTGGCTCTACAGGGGTTTTATCGATCCATCTTATATATGAATAGGGGAGTGGCTCACGAATAATTTCAACATTGTACTCGTTTTTCATACGGTATTCAAATACTTCAAACTGGAGGACGCCTACCACCCCTACAATAACCTCTTCCATACCGGTAAACGGTTCTTTGAATATCTGGATAGCACCCTCCTGGGCAATCTGTTCAGTACCCTTTACAAACTGTTTTCTCTTGAGGGTATCCTTGTGGCGTATTCTTGCAAAATGTTCCGGCGCAAAGGTCGGTATGCCCTCAAAGGTTACTTTCTTTCCGGGAGAGCAGACTGTGTCACCGATAGAGAATATGCCCGGGTCGAATACACCTATAATATCTCCGGCATAGGCACTGTCTATGATCTCTCTTTCCTGAGCCATCATCTGCTGAGGCTGTGAAAGACGCATTTTTTTATTTCCCTGAACATGATAAACTTCCATATCCCTCTCAAATTTGCCGGAGCAGATTCTCATAAACGTGATGCGGTCACGGTGTGCCTTGTTCATATTCGCCTGAATCTTGAAAACAAAGGCAGAGAAATTTTCGTCTGTGGGTTCGCATTCGCCCTCCACGCAGGGCCTTGGAAGAGGAGGAGTCGTCATTTCAAGAAAGCTTTTAAGGAATGGCTCTACCCCGAAATTGGTAAGTGCGGACCCGAAGAATACAGGCGAAAGCTTACCCTTCCTTACAAGCTCCATGTCAAACTCTTCGCTGGCACCGTCTAAAAGTTCAATGTCCTCCAGAAGAGTTTCACGGTGTTCCGCACCGATAAGAGAGTCAAGAGAGCTGTCGTTTAAATCAGCTTCAACAGCGTCTGCCTGATGACTGTTGCCGTTGGCGGAAAAGCTTATGATCTTTTTGCTTTCACGGTCGTAAACGCCTTTGAACTCCTTGCCGGAGCCGATAGGCCAGTTTACAGGATATGTTTTTATTCCAAGCTCTTCTTCGATCTGTTCAAGAAGGTCAAAGGGATTCCTTGATTCCCTGTCCATCTTGTTGATAAACGTGAAGATCGGAATGTTTCTCATAACACAGACCTTGAAAAGCTTTCTTGTCTGATTTTCAACACCCTTTGAAGCGTCAATTACCATTACTGCGGAATCGGCAGCCATAAGGGTACGGTAGGTATCCTCAGAGAAATCCTGATGTCCCGGAGTATCAAGAATATTGATACAGAAATTATTGTATTTAAACTGAAGTACAGATGATGTAACAGAAATACCTCTCTGCTTTTCAATTTCCATCCAGTCGGAAACAGCGTGGCGGTCGGACTTTTTGCCCTTTACAGCTCCCGCCTGATTAATAGCGCCTCCGTATAAGAGCAGCTTTTCGGTAAGGGTCGTTTTACCTGCGTCCGGGTGTGAAATTATTGCAAAGGTTCTTCGCTTGTTTATCTCGTTTATAAAATCGCTCAAATTTTTATCCTCCTTAAACTGATTAAAATCAGAATGTCCTCAATCAACGTATATTCTCGGAACTCTTTTTGAAATTCCGCAGACAACCTCGTAGCCGATAGTGCCGTAAAGGGATGCAAGCTCATCAGCAGTGATTTCTTCATCTCCGTCCCGTCCGATAAGAGTCACGATATCTCCCTCTTTTACACCGGGAACACCGGTAACATCAAGAATAAGCTGATCCATGCATACCCTTCCTATAATGGGACAGCGTTTTCCCTTGACCAGAACGTCAGCCTTGCCGGAAAGCAGTCTTGAATAGCCATCTGCATAACCTACAGTAACAGTTGCCGCCATAACGTTATCGTCGGGGGCTTTGTAGGTTCTGCCGTAACTTACGCTTTCGCCTGTCCTCAGCCTCTTTACCATTGATACAACTGCTTTAAGGGACATGACAGGTTTAATATCTATGGGAAGCTTTACAGGATAATTTGGGTAAAGACCATACATAATTATGCCGGCTCTTGCAAGAGTGCTTTTTTTGCTGTTGTGGTAGCACAGTCCGGCACTGTTGAGAAAATGCAGGTGGGGAAGCTTTATGCCCTTTTCACAGAGATGGTCGTATACGCTTATTATGTAGTCGGACTGATTTTTTGTATACAGGCAGCTTTCTTCGCCGGGATCATCTGCAACGGCGAAATGGGTGTAAAGTCCCTCTACACTTATTTTGTCCAGGTTGATTATTTTTTCAGCCTCTGCCGCACATCGTTCCGGATCGGAGTATTTAAGTCCTATGCGTCCCATACCGGTATCGATTTTTATGTGGCATCTGATATGGGAAGCGGCGCAGCGACTCAGTTCTTCTGCGTATTCAAGGGAAAGTACTCCCTGAATAATATTGTTCTCCTCAAGCTCGTGTGCGTATTCCGGGGGAGTGTAGCCTAAAATAAGTATTTCACCTTCCGGACAGTGCTTTCTGACGCTGATAGCCTCATCAAGATTTGACACGGCAAAATATTTTATGCCGCACTGACAAAGCTTTTTTAAAATATCTCCTTCGCCGTGACCGTAGGCGTCAGCTTTTATAACAGCCATGATCTGGGTATTTTCATGGAGAAGAGATTTGATTTTATTTATATTTTCTTCAAGCGTTCCCAGGCTTATTTCTGCCCATGCACGCTTTAAATAAGGCTTCATATAAGAGAAAACCTCCCTTTAAAAGGAATTTTGCAGGCTGGTCTGTTCTTCTATGGACAGCGGTAAACCTGCATAATATATATTTGTATCGCAGGACGTTAAAAAACGCCCACAGATTATTATACTACTTTTTCACAAAAAAATAAACCCTTTTTTATAGTTTTAATAATGTTGACATAATTTCTTATTAGTTGTATACTTAGAATGTAAACAAAAATCAGAGAAGGATGTGAAACTAAATGTTTGCATTAATAGGTCATCCGCTGGGACACTCAATGTCGCCCTTTATACATAAAAGGCTTTTTGATATCTCAGGGAAAAACGAGGATTACGAGCTTTGTGACATCGATCCGGAAAAATTAAAAGAAGAGTTTCCGGCGGTAATGGAAAAATATGAGGGGTTAAATGTAACTATCCCCTATAAAACTGATGTTATCGAGTTTCTGGACAGGCTTGACAGCAGTGCGGAAAGGTACGGCGCTGTCAACTGCATTTTAAAAGACGGCGGAAAGCTTGTGGGCTATAATACTGACTGTATCGGTTTTATCCGTTCGGTTCCGGAGCAGGCACTGGGAGGAAGATTTCTGCTCAGCGGCTGCGGCGGTGCAGGGCGAATGATGGCTCTTGAAGCGGCAGCTCACGGCGGCGATATAACAATGGCAATAAAGGATTTTTCTGCTCAGCAGGCAGAGGTGCTTACAGAGGAAATAAATACGAAATTTCCGGAAGTATCAGTTAAAACAGTACCTCTGGACAACGTAAAGGGGAGTTTTGACCTGTACGCAAATGCAACTCCTGTGGGAATGTACCCGAATGTTA
>JBJEQU010000264.1:0-8617 GCA_051881935.1 Porcipelethomonas sp.
CGGATAATCCGACGACATCTGCTGCTGAAGGAGAGAGGCAAACCTGAAATTTTTCATGTAGTCAGGCATATCAAGAGTTCCGTCATCACATCCTGAAATTATCATGACCTGTGCTGCCTTTTTGCCGTTTATGGTCGCAGTAGGCTGAATTATATTTTCACTTGTTCCCACAGCGTCCCTGTGTATGTCCAGAACTACTTTTATTGTGGGATTTTCTTTGAGTATTTTTTTTACCGTTTCTGCACTTCTTTCATAGGAGCCGTTATATGAAGGGTAATCATGAATGGTAGTATCATGGATGACACCTATTCCGGCGTCTTCAAGCTGCTTTGTTATTTCATCCCCGACCATGACAGTATTTTTTGAAGGGTCGGTTGTACGGTAATTAAAGGACGGGTCAAAAAAATCCCGTTCATAAGGTTCAAAGCTTTCAGTGGTATGGGTATGCATTATCAGTACCTGCGGGCTGCCGTCGAGACTTATTTTAAATTCGGGAAGCTTGCTGCTTTCCTCAATAAGCTGTGCGTTGGATATGTCCGTTTCATTTCTCACCTGTCCGCCGTTTTCAAGACCGATATATTTTTCACCGGTATATCTTCCGAAGGTTTCCGGGGTAACGGTACAATCCTCTATATTCCATTCTTCCGGATAGGGCTTTGGTCCGGGATCGGCAGAAACTGCCGCTGCCGCTTCGGTTTCTTTTTCCGGTTCCGGCTCTTTCTCTATGCTGCTGCCGAAAATATTGAAATAGTCGGTATCATATTCACCGGTATAATTGTCAGGCTCTGAAGAAAAGTCAATGCTTTTTCCGGTTAGGCTGAATGCCGCACGGGCAATCTGGGGGAATGTTTTTACAGCCGCCGTACTTACAGCAATCACAGCGGCGGAAAACAGTATAATCTTTTTTGTTCTTCCGTTCTTTTTTCTGCGTCTTCGCATCAGACCTCACACTTTCTACTATTGGTTCTTTTTTCAATTATATTCATCGTGTGAGGAAAATATTACTCTTATAAAAAAAGCCTTCGGTTTTCGCCGGAGGCTCATTTGTTTTTTTATCTCACCCTCTGGAGAGCATACTTCTCAATCGCCTTTGCTGCACCATCATTTATACAGGTGTCAGTCACATAGGCAGCATTGCTCCTGACGTTTTCCGGTGCATTTCCCATTGCCACTGAAACTCCGGCAAGCTTTAGCATCGAAATATCGTTGTTGCTGTCGCCGATAGCCATTACTTCGGACATATCTGCATTTATCATACGGCTCAGAAACTGCAGTCCCTGCCCTTTGCAGCATGTGCTTGAGGTTATCTCAAGATTATATTCCATTGAATAAGCAATTTCGGGAGCCGGGTCAAGCTGACCGATACGATAAATGGCTTCGCTTCTCTCCCTTTTGTCCGCAAAAAACAGATTGATCTTTTCAAGCCTAGGTTTCTGCTCGTTATAATATTCACGGATATCCTTGAGCATATTTCTTGAACTTTTAATTACTGAATCAAATCCGTCGTTAACATTGTAATAGTCAAGCTTTTCAGCGTCAGACTGCTGCATATAGCCCTCGCCGTCAATGTACAGGTCGATAAGACAGCTGTAATCCCCAAGAATGTCAAGGGTCTTGTCAGCAGTATCCGTTTCAATGGTATTGCTGTAAATAGTATTTCCGTTGCGGTTTATGACCGATGAACCGTTGGATGTGATAAAATAGCTTATTCCCTCAATTTCCTTCACGGAATCGGGAATTTCACCCATCATGCGTCCCGTACACACTGCAACCGTAATACCATTTTTGTCCGCCTCATTGATAGCTTCAACACATTTTTCTGAAAGATTTTCCGCATTGCTCATAATAGTACCGTCAAGATCCAGGGCAATAAGCTTTACTGAACTGTCCTGCTGCATACTTCTGCGGCGGCGGACAACCTTGCCTATCATGCCTTTTATAGCTCCATACCGGTTCATCCGGCTGCTTAAAGCATTCTGTGTATCTTCGTCCGGCTCTATTATTATTTGCCCCTTGAATCCGTCTATCGCAGCATATTTTCCGTTCATGCCGTTTATGTCGATACCATCAGTACGTGCCATTGAAGGAATTTGCATATTCCTTGCAAGACAGGCAGCATGGGATCTCCTCATTCCGTTTACAGCACAAAGCCCGCGGACGGAGGAACGATTAAGAGTTATGATCTGGCTTGGAAGAAAGAAGTTGGAAACTATAATTGAACCGGGTATATCCGGAAGAAGGTCAATACTGCTTTTTTCCATAAGCCTGTTTATGACATGGGAGGAAATGTCGATCACATCAGACGATTTTGAACGCATGGTTTCATCTTCCATTCCCATGAAAAATTCATAGAATTCCTCTGCCGTAGTATGTACTGCATATTCAGCGCACACTTTTTGTTCTCTTATTGTTTCAATAGTTGTGGTGAGATAATCGTTATCCTGAAGCATCAGCTGCTGAATGCTGAATATTCTTGCATTTTCTTCACCGACGCAATGGAGTGCCCTTTCATATAACGCCTGGAGAAGATTAAGTGTATCAGCAGATGCCCTTAAAAATCGCTTTGCCTCGTGCTCAGGATTATCCGATATTATTTTTTCGACTTCAGGGAGTTTTGCTTTACAGAAAACCAAACGACCGAAAGCAATTCCCTTGCTTACAATTGTTCCTCTGAGTATTTCCATATTCACTGAGCCTTTCACGTCGGGCGGGTATTCTTCTACACTTATATTATATACTATTACTAAAGATTTTTCAATAACTTTTCAGACTGAATTTGCGTTTTTGAAAAAAAATCTTATTTTAACATTTTGCACAATACTCCTTTTTTGTCGGCATTAGGCAAATATACAATTTTTACATATTAACAATAAAAAATTTCCAGTTTATTATTGATTTTTTTTAAAAATATGTTATAATAGATATATACATGCTGCGACCTGGTGAAGTCTGACGGTCATTCATATATGTATTTGTCGGTACTGCGTCCGGGGAGCGGCGGTGCAAGATGAAAAATTGGAGGGCGCTTTTGGAAAGAGATGCTATAAAAAAAGAATTGAAATTTATTTTTTTCAGATCGGTGTTTCTGGATATTGCCGCTTATCTGATTTCGGTTATTTTTATCGGTTTCACCTTGCCGGTGGCTGCCGGACTCCTCATCGGAACGTTCGGTATGCTCCTAAACCTTTTCCTTCTTAACAGATCGGTTTATGAGGTCGTAAGAAGAGGCGGAAACTCTGCCAGGAAGAAAATGCTCCTGTGGTATTTTGCAAGAATGCTTGCTGTATCAGCTATAACCGTTACGGCTATGCTCTGGAGCATCCCCTGCATGATAGCCGCTCTTCTGCCGTATTTCTATCCCAAGCTTGTTTACGGAGGAAAGACATTATTCGGGAAGGAGGAGAAAACTGAATGAAGGCGTCTGATTTAATTCAGGGGGTTAAAGAGATCAACATTGAAGGTCCTAAGGTCGCTTTTCATTTTGATGTGTTCGGAATAACGATCAACATTACCGAGACTATTATAATAAGCTGGGCAATCGTTATCGGACTTACAGTACTTGTTCTGTTTCTTACGCACAATATGAAAAAGAAGCCGGAAAAGAAAAGACAGATCATTGCCGAATGGGCAGTTGAAACGGTTGAAAATCTCGTTTCCAGTACAATGGGCAAAAAATACGGTCATTTCGCTCCTTATATTGCCGCATTGTTCTCATCGTCTATTTTCGGGAGTCTTGTAAGTCTTATCGGACTTCGTTCTGTTACCGCCGATTTCAGCACGACCCTTACATGGGCTCTTATGAGCTTTGTCATGATTGAGTATGCGAAAATCAAGGCGGATGGTATCGGCGGATACCTCAAAAGCTTTATCAACCCGCTGAATATAGTCAGTGAAGTATCAACACCTGTGTCAATGTCCTTCCGTCATTTCGGAAACGTTGCAGGCGGCATGATCATCACAAGTCTGGTTTACTTTGCCCTCACGGGTCTTTCGACAGCTGTAGGACTTACTGTTCCGGTATTTACAGTGGGTATTCCGGCGGTGCTGTCCCTTTATTTCGACCTGTTCTCGGGCTTCATGCAGGCGTTTATTTTTATCATGCTTACAATGATTTATATTGCAAGCGCAAAAACGGAGGATTAGCGGAAAAATTCTTCTGCTGTCAGAAAAAAGCCTCTGCCCCGGAAGAGGCGGTCACATTAAAATTTTACCGGGGAAGAAAAGGAGTTCATTATGGATATGTCAGTTTTAGCAAAAGCTTTGGTTTTAGCAGCATCAGCTATCGGTGCAGGTCTTGCGATGATCGCAGGTATCGGTCCTGGTATCGGTGAAGGTTTTGCCGTTGGTAAGGCATGTGAGGCTATCGGCAGACAGCCTGAAAGCTCAGGCGCAGTAACAAGAACAATGTTCATTGGCTGTGCTGTTGCGGAATCAACAGGTATTTACGGCTTCGTTGTTGCACTTATACTTATGTTTATCAATCCGTTCATCGGTCAGTTCTGAGCGAGGGACAAAATTTAAGAGAAGCCGGAGGAGTATAAATGAATTTATCCTTTTTAACCATTGATATCGGCACAATAATTTTTACATTATGCAACCTGCTGATACTGGTATGGGTGTTTAAGCATTTTCTCTTCGGAAGAGTTCATAAAATACTGGACGAGCGTCAGAACGATGTCTCTGAGACCTACAAAAAGGCTGATGATGCCTTGGAGCATGCGAAAAATCTTGAGACTGAATATACCGGTCTTATGGAGGGTGCTAAGGAGGAATCAGCAGAGATGATAAAGGCTGCTTCCCAGAAGGCACAGCAGCGTTCAGATGAGATCATATCCGAAGCGAAAAGCGAAGCCTTTGCTATCAAGGCAAGAGCTGATGAAGATATCGAAAGAGAAAAGAAGCGTGCACAGAACGAGCTTCGGGGAGAAATTTCCGAGCTTGCAGTTCTTGTGGCGGAGAAGGTTGTTGAAAAAGAAATCAACGAGGCTGATCACGAAAGATTTATCAATGATTTTATTGAAAATGTAGGTGATTTGAAATGACGGGTGATGTTGGAAAATTATATGCACAGGCACTTTTTGAACTGAGCCTTGAGGCTGAAAATATCGAAGAGATCCATAAGGATATCAATGAGTGCAGAAAAATTTTCGACGATAACCCTGAGCTTACAGCTCTGCTTGATTCGCCGGTAATTCTCCGTGAGGAAAAGCAGACGGTGATTGATAAGATTTTCGGCTCAGAGGGAACAGTCCGTGATTTTATCTGCCTTGTTACCGACAAAAACCGAATTAATTATTTTGGTAAGATGACCGACGCTTTTAATCAGCATTACAACGAATATAAAAATATCGCTGAGATGACTGTAGTCACAAGCGTTCCTCTCAGTGCCGGAGCAAGGAAGAAGCTCCTGAAAAAGCTTGAGGAAAAATCCGGAAAAACTGTTATTCTTAAAGAAGAGGTTGACCCGTCAATCATCGGGGGAGTTATTCTTCGTGTGGGCAATTCTCAGATCGACAGCAGCGTCAAGGGCAGGCTTGAAACCCTGGCGCAGCAGCTTAAAATACAATAATTAGAATGAAGGTGTATTAATGAATTTACGCCCGGATGAAATAACCGGTATTATTAAGGAACAAATTAAAAATTACAGCTCCAGACTTGAGCTTAAGGATGTCGGAACAGTTGTTACGGTCGGTGACGGTATTGCAACAGTCCATGGTCTTGAAAGCTGTATGTCTGGTGAGCTTCTTGAGTTTGAGGGCGGAGTTTACGGCATGGCACTTAACCTGGAACAGGATTTTGTCGGTGCAGTTATGCTGGGTTCGGACTCTGCCATCAAGGAAGGCGATCCGGTTAAGAGAACAAATAAGATTGTGTCCGTTCCTGTCGGCGAAGAGCTTCTCGGAAGAGTAGTAAACGCTCTGGGACAGCCTATTGACGGAAAGGGCGCTATTGTTACAGACAAGACCGAGCCGATTGAAAAGATCGCTCCCGGTATTATTACGAGAAAATCAGTTCATAAGCCGCTCCAGACAGGTATCAAGGCTATTGATTCCATGATCCCTATCGGACGTGGTCAGCGTGAGCTTATTATCGGGGACAGACAGACTGGTAAAACCGCTATTGCACTGGATACCATCATTAATCAGAAGGACCAGGATGTTATCTGTATTTATGTGGCTATCGGTCAGAAGCGTTCGACAGTTGCAAACGTTGTTGAGACCCTTGAAAAGGCAGGCGCTATGAGATACACTATCGTTGTATCCGCCACCGCTTCGGAGCTTGCTCCTTTGCAGTACATTGCTCCATACTCAGGCTGTGCAATGGGTGAATACTTTCTAGGTCAGGGCAAGGATGTGCTTTGTATTTATGATGACCTTTCAAAGCATGCGGTAGCTTATCGTGCACTTTCCCTGCTTCTGAAAAGACCGCCGGGACGTGAGGCGTACCCCGGAGATGTATTCTATCTCCACTCAAGACTCCTTGAAAGAGCCTGCAGCCTGAATGAAAACTACGGCGGCGGAAGCCTTACTGCCCTTCCTATCATTGAGACTCAGGCAGGAGATGTTTCGGCTTATATCCCGACAAACGTAATTTCCATTACAGACGGTCAGATATTCCTTGAGACTGATCTTTTCAACTCGGGTGTACGACCGGCGGTAAACCCTGGTATTTCCGTTTCCCGTGTAGGAAGTGCGGCACAGATAAAGGCTATGAAGAAGGTATCTTCATCCCTGAAGCTTACCTATTCACAGTATCGTGAGCTTCAGTCCTTCTCACAGTTCGGTTCGGATCTTGATGCCGATACCAAGGAAAGACTTGCTCTTGGTGAACGAGTTGTTGAAGTTTTAAAGCAGGACAGAAACTCACCGCTTACTGTTGAGCATCAGGTTGTCATTATTTTTGCGGTTGTCAACGGCTATCTCAAGGACATTCCCGTAGAGCTTATTTCTGATTTTGAAAAGGAACTCTTTGAGTATATTGACAATTCATATCCGGATATTATAAAGTCGATCTCTGATACAAAGGATCTGACGGCAGACAATGAAAAGCAGCTTCGTGAGGTGCTTGGGGCATTTGCTGCAAAATACATGTCCGATAAGTAAAAGCTGCAGAATCCTTACAGTATGTGCTGCGGCACGGTAAGGCAGCAGTTTAAATAAAAAATGGCAGAATAAGGCGTTACGTCTTTGAAGAATGGAGAATATTTATGGCTTCATCGAATATGAAGGATATAAAACGCCGCATAAAGAGTGTTGAAAGCACAAGGCAGATCACAAATGCAATGCAGCTTGTTGCCTCGTCGAAGCTCAGAAAAGCAAAGGAAAAAGCAGATAATTCCATGCCCTTTTTCAATGCAATGTATGAAACAATGTGTGAGATAGTCAGGGAGGACGCCACATTCAGTTCCATGTACACCCGCAAGAGAAAGAACAATGTAACTCTTCTTGTGGTAGTTGCCGGTGACAGAGGGCTTGCCGGAGGATTCAATGCCAATGTATTGAAGATTGCCCAGAGCAGGTATGACGAAATTGTCAGTGAAGGTGCAGAAGCGGTAATACTTCCCATCGGAAGAAAAGCTGTTGAATATTTTGAAAAGAGAGATTTCAGGATCATGACACGCTACGAGAATATCGGGGAATCTATTTCCGTTTACGGCGCCATGAGCATTGCAGACAAGATCATTGATGTCTACAACAAGGATAAGATTGACAGGGTCGAGATTTTCTATACCGACTGTGTTTCTCCTCTGGTTCAGGAGGAAAAGCATATGGCTCTCATTCCCGTTGACATTGAAACGGACAGGACAAATATAAGTCTTACGAACTATGAGCCGTCGGCGGAGGCAGTTTTCGATGCTCTTATTCCGAGATATATTGCAGGTGTTCTGTTCGGTGCCATTGTTGATTCCTTTGCCGCAGAGCAGGCGGCAAGACGTACTGCAATGGAAAACGCAACGGACAATGCAAACGAGATGATAGACAATCTTTCCCTTGTTTACAACAGGGCACGTCAGGCGGCAATTACCCAGGAAATTACCGAAATTGTCGGCGGTGCCAGTGCACAGGAATAAGTGCAATGATCTATATGCGGTTTATAACTATTTCAGGAAACTTATCCCACAGCGTATGTGGAGGCGGATTCTAATAAGGACTTATAAGTCCTGTCATTAAACAAGCAGCGGGGGCGGAAGCCCCCCGGGACTGCCGCAGGCAGGAACGAAGTGCAGACTGCCCGCAGGGTCAGGCTGCACAGGCTGCGTTTTTACGGAGGAAATTATGCAGAATACCGGAAAAATAGTACAGATTATCGGTGCGGTAGTCGATATACAGTTTCCCAAGGATTGCCTTCCCAACCTTTTGAATGCTATCGAGGTTGACAATCATGGAAAAAAGCTGGTACTGGAGGTTGCTCAGCATATCGGCGATGATATCGTAAGATGTATCGCAATGAGCAGTACCGACGGACTGGTAAGAGGCATGCAGGCAATCGATACCGGTTCACCGATAAAAGTACCGGTTGGTAAGGAAACATTGGGCAGAATTTTCAATCTGCTGGGAGAACCGGTTGATGGGATTAGAAGCAAAGGACATAAAGGAGCAAAAAAGAATGAGTAGTT
>JBJEQU010000265.1:0-8552 GCA_051881935.1 Porcipelethomonas sp.
GACAGCCAGTATTACAGCTTCAGGGGTAAATGCGAAAAGCTCTATCAGGAAAGTGTGGACACTGCCCGGGAATATAATTACGCTGTGGAGCTTTACAAAGAGAAGATAAGTGATGACTTTTTCTCAAGGGCGCTGAAAAACACTGACCCTCTTGACATTACCCTTGAACAGCTTGAATATAATGTAAATGCATACTATCACATGAGATATACAAGATACGACAAATGGAAACGGCTCCTTGATGAATGGAGAAGGATAATTTCCGGGGGCAGCAGACAGAACTACAATGCCCTTAAAAAGCTTTATATCGAAAATGCAAATGTAATAGGTATTACATGCATACAGAGCGGCACTAAGGATTTCAGCGAAAATTACCCTTCCTTTGACGTGGTAATAATCGACGAAGCCAGCAAGAGCACCCCTCCGGACATTATTCTCCCGATGCTCAAGGGAAAGAAAATAGTCCTTGTGGGGGATCATAAACAGCTGCCGCCGTTTATTGACAGCAATGCCTATGATGAGCTTGAAGAGGGGGATCAGCAGCTCCGGGAGCTTATTAAGGTAAGCCTTTTTGAAGAGCTTTACGAAAAATCCGATGTTTCAATGAGGACTATGCTTTTCAGGCAGTACCGTATGCACAGGGATATTGCGGCGCTTATAAATCAGTTTTACATAAATACTGATGCCGGAAGGCTTGAATCCCCGGCCTCCGAATTCAAAAAGCACTGCTGTCAGGGGCTGGAGCTGGAGGAGGATAATCATGTCCTCTGGTACGACATTCCCAATACTGAAATATTTTACGAAAAACAAACCGGAAAAAGCTTCTGCAATGAATATGAAGCCGAATGCATCAAGAAAATTCTCTGCGTTCTGGAAAAGAATCTGTCAGATAACGGCTGCCGCAAAAGTGTGGGGGTCATAACCTTTTATGACGCACAGGTAAGACTGCTGGAGGACGAAATAATAAACAGCGGACTGTGTGATAAATTCGGACATTTTTCTCTCAGGATTGGTTCGGTGGACAGATTCCAGGGCATGGAGGAGGATATTATAATAGTAAGCTTTGTGCGGAATAACCGCAGCCATGCCATCGGATTTGCAAGGGACAGCCGGAGGATCAATGTTGCAATGTCAAGAGCTAAGGATCTTCTTATAATTGCGGGAAGCTCTGAAAACTTTACCGGTGCTGCCGATCATGACGCAGCTGAGATGTTCCGCAGTATCTATACTATCACCGGAAGGCTGGGGGGACTGAGGGACCCACGGCGCATACCTCATGTGTCACTGGCTGATGCTGCCGGCAGCCGGCAGCAGGTCAGCAGAGAACAATTGTCAGAGCAGCCCTTTGATGACAGCATCGACAGCGGCAGAATGAATATTCTTGATTATTTTATCCTCAAGGCAGCCTGTGAATTCAGGGGACAGCGACTTTCCACTGCAAATATTTCAAATGTTCTGGGTATTGCACCGGTTTTTGTGGAAAACAGAGCAGCATATCTTATGGGTCAGGGCTTTATTGAATATAAAAACAAACTCATCAGAATAAGCGCAAACGGCGAAAATACGATAAAGAATCTGTTGAATAATTACAATATGTAATTTCTTGGTGGATAATGTCGAAAAAAAACTGAAAAAAAATGTAAATTGCTGTTGCTTTTTGAGGAATTTTATGATATAATTTAAATGAATAATAATCGGTGTATCGGAAAATGATGGGTTCTGACCTGCCGGAAATGCCGGAAATCTGCGTAAAACCGGCGTTTTTTGGATACCGTACACCATGAGTTGTAATGACTTTGTAATAAAATCTGAGCGTCTGCGGAGGGGATCATCCCTGCAGTATGGCCCGGATGGAACGGAGGATCTTAAATGTATCTTGATTCAATAGCTTTTAAGGCAATGGAAAACGGTATTAAAGAAATGAGCATAAAGCAGCAGGTTCATGCTCAGAACATTGCCAACATAGACACGCCGGATTACAAATACAAAACGGTAACCTTCCAGAATACCCTTGAGGACGCAATGGAAAAGGGAAAGAAGGAGTACAGCTTTCAGGCGGATGTTTCCGAAATTTCGGAAACTAATGTGCTTATTGACGGAAACAATGTGGATGTTGACAAGGAAAATCTTGAGCTTTACAGTGCCTATGCACAGTCGTCGGCTATCATAAGCAAGCTCAATTCGGCGATAAGCAATGTCCGCTATGTGTTTACGAACAGTAATTTTAAATAAGGAGCGTTAAAAAATGGCTTTTTTGAATTCAATAAATACTATTGGTTCGGCACTGACTGCTGAAAGATTCCGTACAAATATCATTTTGCAGAATATCGCAAATCAGAATACAACACGAACAGAAAGCGGAGAGCCTTACCGCAGGAAACAGGTCATCTTTCAGGAGAGGAGCCAGACCTTTGATGAGGTTCTGAATCAGGTGCAGGGGGGCGGCGTCCGTGTTGCACAGGTCGTTGAAAGTCAGGAGGACTTCAAGGCTGTTTATGATCCGGATCATCCGGATGCGGATGAGGACGGCTATGTCTACTACCCTAATGTAAACAACACCGAGGAACAGGTGGATCTTCTCGATGCGTCAAGAGTTTATGAGGCAAACGTCAGTGCACTTTCCGTTGTCAAGGCAATGACGACGAAGGCACTTGAGATCGGTAAAAACGCTTAATCGGAGGCAGTGAAAAATGTTTATAGTACCTATTACAGAAATGTCCGCAGTTTCAGCAGATTTTATAAAGCCTGTGGAATCAGCCGCCGCAGAAAACGACAATGATACAGTTACTTTCGGCGATATACTTAAATCAAAAATCCAGAATGTAAAGGATCTTGAAGCTCAGTCACTCCAGAGTGCCTATGACATCGCAACAGGCGCATCAAGCGACATAGAATCGGCAATGCTTGATTCTGCAAAGGCTTCTGCCGCAATTGAGATGACTGTTCAGCTTACAACAAGAGCTGTCAACGCATATAAGGAAATTCTCAATATGCAGGTATGATCGCTTGTTAAAAAAATGATGGAGAGTATGATTTTTTCAAATGAAAGAAAAGTTAAAAAAATTATGGGATAAAGTAAAAACTATCTGGAGCGGCCTTACAAAGGTCCTCAAGATCGTTGTTATTGCCATTCCGGTCATAATTATCGGTGCGATCATCGTGACTATCGTGCTTAACAGCTCGTCGGATGATGATTTTATCGTTCTCTTTCCGGATATGACTGCGGAAGAGTCCACGGAGGTTTATCTCCAGCTCCAGAGCCGGGGGGTCGAAACGGAAATGACCTCTGACGGCGAGATCATGGTAAGGAGCAGTGAATGGGATACCCTCGTTTTTGAAATGGCGGAACTTGGTTATCCTCAGACAGCACCGTCATACGGTACATTCTTTGATAACCTGAGCATGACAATGACGGAGTTTGAAAAGGAACAGACACTGAGGTTTGAGCTTCAGGACAGACTTCAGACGACAATCAAAAGAATAGACGGCGTTAAGGGCGCAATAGTAACCATTACATTCCCGGAATCCAGCGACTATGCATGGAAGGAAAGCAATGAGGTCGCAAAGGCAAGCGTTACACTTACACTTTCAAACAGTGCAGGATTTACTGCCGAAAACGTATCCGCTATTAAAAATCTCGTCGCTTTCAGTGCGCAGAAAATGGAACCGGAAAATGTTACGGTCATTGACAGCACTACCGGACGGGAGCTTCTCTCGGCAGAGGAAACAGCAGCACAGAATGACAATTCCGGCATTGATGTCGCTGAGAAAATGGAGTATGTAGATACTATCAAGTCACAGTATGAGGCAAATGCTGTAAAGATTCTTCAGGATATCTATCCGGACGGCGTTGTTGCAGTAGCTTCCATTGAGATCGACTACGACAAGGTAGTTGAGGAAATGAAGCAGCTCCTTCCGAACGAGGAGACCGGCGAGGGATTTGTTACCGATGAACATAAGGAATATGATACAAATGAAAGTGCTGTAGATGAGGGGGGAGTTGTCGGAGAAGAAAACAACGACGACATCCCGAGTTATCAGAATGACCAGGAGGATGAGCTTAACAGCGACAATACGGCACATTACGAAAATGACGTAAAGTTTGCTCTCGGCTATCTGCTTACCCAGACGGAAAGAGCACAGGGCACAGTAAAGGATGCTTCCATTTCAGTAGTTGTTACCACTGAAAATGCATACATGTCAAGAGACGAAAGAAACGCTATTATCCAGCTTGTGAAGAATGCGACAAATATTCCGGAAGAAAAAATTTCGGTATACAGCCGTGCAAGTGATACACAGCCTGTAAATCCTGATGGTACTGATAATGAAGGTGAACTTTCAGAATCAACACGCAGACTTCTTATTATTCTCGGTATAAGCCTCCTTGTACTGCTTATTGCAGCGGGACTGGTTGTATTCCTGCTTCTCAGACGTGCTAAGAAGCGCAGACTCCTTGAACAGGCAGAGCATGAGGAACAGGTTGCACATCTCCAGGAGATCATTGAAGAAAATGAAAGAAAATCTCTTGAAGAACAGGCAGATGAACACAGCAAGAAGGAAAAGGTTACAGAAAACGAAGTCAGAGAATTTGCCAAGAACAATCCTGAGATCACAGCAGCGCTTATCCGCTCGATGCTGAAGGAGCGTGACGAGTAAAGATGGCTTCAACCAAAACTGAAAACAAGCCGGAAATAACATCGGCTACCAAGGTAGCCGCTATAATGATTGCTTTGGGCGTTGACAGTGCATCGGAAGTATACAAATACCTCAGAGATGACGAAATTGAAGCTATAACCAGTGAAATTGCCAAAATAGATCTGCTCTCATCTGATGATATGCAGAGGATCATTGAGGATTTTTACGACCTCTGTGTAACCCAGAAGGTCGTGACCGAAGGCGGCGAGTCCTACGCAAAAGACGTACTCGACAAGGCCTTCGGACCTCAGAGAGCTGCGTTTCTGATGGAACAGGTCCTCAAATCCAATAAAATAAGAAACTTTGAATTTTTGAGAAAAGTTGATTATAAGAATTTGCTTATGATGCTCCAGAATGAACATCCGCAGACTATTGCCATTGTTCTTTCTTATGTGAATGCAGATCAGACATCTCAGATCATTTCGGAGCTTCCAAGTGATATCCAGCTTGATGTTATCAAGAGAATATCCAATCTGGACAGGGCTTCACCGGAAATTATAGCGGTCGTTGAATCTGTTCTCAGCAAGAAGGTATCTGCTATTGCGTCTGTTGATGTTACTGAATTCGGCGGCGTAAACTTCATCGCCGAGATCATGAACAGAGTAGACAGAAAAACCGAGAAGTTCATCTTCGAGGAACTCTCCGGCGACGATCCGGAGCTTGCAGACGAAATCAAAAAGCTTATGTTTGTATTCGACGATATTATCTATCTGGACAACATGGAAATTCAGATGTTTATCAGAGAGATCGATACGAAGGATCTGACTATTGCGCTGAAAGCAGCCTCCGAAGAGGTCACAAACGTTATCTTCAACAATATGTCCCAGCGTCAGAGGGAACAGATACAGACGGATATGCAGTATCTGCATAACGTACGTATGCGTGATGTTGAGGAAGCACAGCAGAAGATAGTTGCTGTTATCAGAAAGCTTGAAGAATCAGGCGAAATTGTAATTTCCAAGGGTGGAGAGGATGAAATAATTGCGTAAGGTAATTAAGCCTGAGGATATCAGGAGTGACAGAAAAGTCATTAAAATCCCCGATGTGGAATTTGAGCCGGAGCCGCTTCCTGAAAATCCGGAGGCGGAGGAATCGGTCGAGCAGCAGCCTGAGCAGCCGGTGCTTACGCCGGAGCTTCGTGAGCAGATCACGGAGGAGATCCGGGAGGAACTTGCAGGAGAGCTTGGCAGACGCAGGATCGCAGCTACTCAGGAATGCGGCAGGCTTGTTCATGACGCAAAGCAGGAAGCTGAAACTATCATAGCTCAGGCAAACGCTGAAAAGAACAGGATATTAAGCGATGCCGAGGCGCAGTCAAAACAGCTTATGGCACAGGCGTACAGCGAAGGCTCTAAAAAAGGTTTTGAAGAAAAAAAGACTCTTCTGGATAATCTTGCAGTATACATTTCACACTCCGTTGAGGAGATAAAAAGGGAAAGAAACAGATTTTTTGAGGAATATTCCAGAGAGCTTAAACATCTTGCAGTGGATATCTGTGAGAAGATCATCTCCCAGAAAATCGAAGATGACGATATGGTCATGTACGGCGTTATCAAGGATGCCGTAAGATACGTCAGAGACGCAAAGTGGGTCAAGGCTGAGGTTTCAAGTGAGCTTTCCGGGTACATAGATTCCCTTGAAAAGGAACTTCAGGATTCCGGACAGAGTGTTGAATTCATACTGTCCGAGGGAGTGCCGAGAGATACGTGTATTCTCAATACGTCCAGCGGACTCGTTGTTGCGACCCTTTCCGAACAGATCAGAAATCTGAGAGAATTTATTGATTCCCTTGATAAAGGTGATAGTGATGAAGGTAAGCCTTGATCAGACAGAATTATGCGCAAGCATAAAATTAAATAACTTCTATAAGGTATATGGAAAAATCGAACAGATAGTTGCCATGACCGTTGAAGCATCGGGCATTGCATGCAATATAGGCGATGTGTGCAGGATGTTTTCGAAGGGACAGGATAAAACCGAGGTTCTCGCCGAAGTCGTCGGGTTCAGGGATAACAAGGTACTGCTTATGCCCTATTCCGATACGGACGGCATAGGTTACGGCAGCTACGTTGAAAATACTAACGAAAAGCTTACGGTAAATGTAAGCGAGGATCTTATCGGCAGGACTATTGACGCCCTCGGAAACCCCATTGACGGCAAGGGTCCGGTGGCTGAGGGCTGTTATTACAGTATTAACGGAATACGTTCCAATCCTCTCGACCGACCGCCTATTTCTCAGCCTATCGAGCTGGGAGTCAAGGCTATTGACGGCATGATGACGATAGGCAAGGGGCAGAGAATGCGGATCTTCGCCGGAAGCGGTGTGGGTAAAAGTACCCTTATGGGTATGATAGCAAGAAACATCAAGGCGGATGTAAACGTTATCGCTCTTGTAGGGGAGCGTGGACGAGAGGTTATGGAGTTTATCAACCGTGACCTGGGTCCTGAGGGACTTGCAAGGTCTGTTCTTGTTGTTGCGACCTCTGACCAGCCGGCTATGATGCGCTCCAAATGCGCTCTGACTGCAACCACTATTGCAGAATATTTCAAGGACATGGGCAAGGATGTTCTCCTCATGATGGACTCCCTTACACGTTACTGCATGGCAGAGCGTGAGATAGGACTCAGCGTCGGTGAGCCTCCTGTTGCAAGAGGATATACACCGTCTATTTACGCCTCCCTTCCAAAGCTTCTCGAACGCTGCGGAAACTTCCGAAAAGGGTCTATTACCGGACTGTTTACAGTTCTGGTTGAAGGGGACGACTCCAATGAGCCGGTATCAGATACCGTAAGAGGTATTATTGACGGGCATATAATGCTTTCAAGAAAAATAGCCATGAAGAATCATTATCCTGCTATTGATGTAACTGCAAGTCTCAGCAGACTTATGTCTGAAATTGCTTCCCCGGAACAGAAAAGAGCAGCTTCAAAGATCAGAAAGATCATGTCACTGTATCAGGAAAATGCTGACCTTATCTCTATCGGTGCATACAAGAGCGGTACAAATCCGGAGCTTGATGATGCAATACAGAAGATGCAGAGCATTAATGAATTTCTTCAGCAGCCTGTAAGCCAGAAGGTAGATTTTGAGGAAACAGTGTCAATTATGACGCAGATTGTTGAATAATGAACAGCACAGGGAGGATTTCATGTGAAAAAATTTGCTTTTTCTCTTCAAAAGATGTATGATTATAAAAAGCAGATTCTTGAATCGGAAAAAAATATTCTGATGGGTCTTAGACGTGAAAAGAATGAATATGAAAACCGCCTCGAAGCACTGGCGCAGAATATGGAGGATGTCCGCATAAAGTCCGGCGATGAAATCGTAAAGGGAACTACAGCCTCAAGGCTTATGTTCTACAGTATGCAGATGGACGGCATAAAGCGTGAGCAGACTCAGATAAAATATCAGATAAACCTTATGGATATGAAAATAGAAAAACAAAGGAGAAAGGTCGTGACTCTTTCTCAGGATGTGTTCGGGCTTGAAAAACTCAGAGAGGAACAAAAGGCTGAATACAATCATCTGGCAGCCAAGGAAAATGAAACCGCAATTGAGGAATTTCTTTCCTTTAAGCTGACAGCAGATTAAGCTGTTAGGGAAGCATCCGGATCCTGTTTAATGGACTCTGATGATTTCTTAATATAAATATTAATATGTAACACATTGAAAGGTGGTGAGAAAAATGGATACAGGACAGATTACTCAGGGACTGAGAACTGATCTTCTCAATCAGCAGGGGCAGGATTCCTCTATGTCACAGACAGGGGAGAGTGGTTTTTCATTTGCCGATATCATGCTTATGATCGCCGGAAATCAGCAGAATGGTCAGCAGACGGGAATGCAGTCAGTACCT
>JBJEQU010000266.1:0-8538 GCA_051881935.1 Porcipelethomonas sp.
CGTTATGCAAACCAAAAATAAAGGTGTACCTTATATGCCGCAGGTCAGGCAGAGAGGAGAATGGACAATGAGATTATATCAGTTGATCGAAGACATAGGAAAGTCCGGTATCGGGGATATGGAAATAACCTCGGTCACCGACGATACGAGAAAGGTTACGCAGGGGTGTATATTCGTCTGCGTCAGGGGCGGTTCATTTGACGGTCATGACGCTGCAGAGGATATGGTAAAGAAAGGTGCGGCACTTGTAGTTGCAGAAAGAGATCTGGGACTGGGAGAAAAACAGTATATCGTTGAAAATTCGAGAAAGTATTATGGTGAGCTTTGTGCGGCATGGTTCGGACACCCTGAAAGGAAAATGAAAATTATCGGCGTTACCGGAACAAACGGCAAGACAACAATAACCAACGTCATCAAGAATATACTGATGAAAAACGGTATAAAGACCGGTCTTATCGGAACCATACAGAATGAGATCGGGGACGAGATTGTCCATACTGACAATACGACTCCTATGGCATTTGACTATATGCGTCTTCTGAATGAGATGGCTGAAAAGGGATGCAAATATGTGGTAATGGAGGTTTCCTCCTTTGGTCTTGCACAGTACAGGATAGGTCCTACCCATTTTGACATAGGTGTGTTTACAAACCTTACCCAGGATCATCTTGACTATCACAAGACAATGGAAAATTACTATCAGGCAAAAAAGATGATGTTTGACATATGTGATTTTGCCGTTGTTAATGCTGATGATGAGTATGGAAAGCGGTTGTTTGGCGAAATAACATGCGACAAGAAAAGCTACGGCAGCAGAGCCACGGCAGACTGCTATTCCGATGCTGTAAGAATAAAACCGGACGGAACAAGCTTCTGGTACTGCTATGACAGCAAGTCACAGCTTGTAGAAATGAGAATGCCGGGAATGTTCAACGTTTCAAATGTTACGGCTGCAATAACAGTCTGTCTGAAGGCGGGACTTTCCATTGAAAATATCCTGTCAGCCGTTTCAGAATATAACGGGGTAAAGGGAAGATGTGAGATCATTCCTACAGGCAGGGATTTTACGGTAATATGCGATTATGCCCATACCCCCGATGCCATTGAAAATATTTTAAAAAGCGTCAGGGAATACACTGAAAACAGGCTTATATGTCTTTTCGGCTGCGGCGGCAACAGGGATGCAAAAAAGCGTCCGCTAATGGCAGAGGCGGCGGCTAAGTATGCTGACAGGCTTGTAATTACGTCGGATAATCCAAGGGATGAAATCCCCGAAGCTATCATTGACGATATTTTAAGAGGACTTGAGGGAAGTGAGATCCCCTTTGACGTTGTGGTAGACAGATGCAAGGCGATCTACCATTCGCTGAAAATTGCCCGGAAGGGTGACGTTATAGTTCTTGCCGGAAAGGGACATGAGGATTATCAGGTGCTTCCCGGCAACGAACACATACATTTTGATGAAAGAGAGATAGTTTCAGAAGGACTGAAACTGATAGACTGATGGAAAAAATATTATTATCTGAAATTGCAGGGTGTCTGGGTACCCAGTGCCCTGAGGAATGTGAAATAACAGAAATATCAACCGATACAAGAAACCTGCCGGAGGGCTGTCTGTTCCTTGCACTGAGGGGCGAAAGATTTGACGGGCATAATTTTATAAAGAATGCCATTGAAGCCGGAGCTGCGGCAGCTGTTTCCGAATATGATGTGGAAGGCTGTCCATGTGTCGTGACAGAAAATACAAGACTGGCACTGCTTAAAATTGCGCAGTATTACAGAAGCAGGTTTTCTCCTGTACTGGTAGGAGTTACAGGAAGTGTGGGAAAAACCACGACAAAGGAAATGATCGCCCTTGTGCTTTCGGAAAAGTATAACACTCTTAAAACCCTGGGAAATCTCAACAATGAGATCGGACTTCCGAAAACACTTTTTGGTCTGACATCGGAGCATGAGGCGGCAGTAATAGAAATGGGCATGTCCCACTTCGGGGAAATCGAAAGGCTTACAAAGACTGCCTGTCCTACAATGGCGGTGATAACCAACATAGGATTTTCCCATATTGAAAATCTTGGCACTCAGCAGGGTATTCTCAATGCAAAGCTTGAGATATTAAGCGGCATGGATAAAAATTCTCCCCTTATAACAAACGGGGATGATAACCATCTTGCCCCTCTTAAAACATCCCTTGAAAGACCTGTTTACCTTTACGGCATAAACAATGAGGAATGCGATTTCAGGGCGGCTGACATAAAAGAGGAGGACGGCGAAACGTCATTTGATATCCTGTGGGAGAATAACAGGGTGAGAGCTTCTGTCCCCTGCGTCGGAGTACATAATGTTATGAATGCGGCAGCGGCATTTGCCGTGGGGATATTAAGCGGACTTACGCCCGGGGAGATAGTCTCTGCACTGAAAAAATACAAGCCTGACGGTATGCGTCAGAACATTGTAAAAAAGGGAGATTATACAGTTATTATCGACTGCTATAACGCAAGTCCCGATTCTATGAAAGCATCCCTTGGCGTTCTTGCCGGAATGAAAAGTGAGGGCAGGAAGATAGCCGTTCTCGGAGATATGCTGGAGCTTGGAGAGGCATCAGAAAGGCTTCACAGGCTTGTGGGGAAATATGCGGCGGATTGTAAACCCGACCTGCTTTACTGCTACGGGGACGCAGCAATGTATATTGCCGCAGAAGCTCAGAAGTACGGTCTTGCATCCTGCGCATTCCATACCGGAGACAAGGAGCTTATGACAGAAAAGATAAAGGAAAGGCTCAGAAGCGGAGATACGATCCTTTTCAAGGCAAGCCGTGGAATGAAGCTTGAAGAGGTTATAGAAAAATTGTTCGGATAAACGGAGGATCAATTTATGTCAAACTGGATCGCAATAGGAGTAGCACTGGTGTCCTTTGCACTGGCGGCGCTGATAGGACTTGTACTTATACCGTTTCTTAAAAAGATACATTTCGGACAGACGATTTTAGAGGAGGGACCGAAGTGGCATAAATCCAAACAGGGAACTCCGATCATGGGCGGATTTATGTTCATAATCAGCAGCTTTGTGGCTGCATCGGCAGGATATCTTTTTTATCGTTACGGAGGCTTTTCCATTCCAGCAGCTGTAAATGCTGACCACAATACAGAGGTTCTGAGACTTGTTTCATGCATGGTGTTTTCCATTCTCTTTGCAGGGATCGGATTCCTTGATGATTATATCAAAGCTGTCAAAAAGCAGAATCTGGGACTTAATCCCAAACAGAAGATGATCTTTCAGTTTATCCTCTGTGCAGCATTTCTCGCTGCGCTGTATCTGCTGGGAGATAAGTCCACTGAGATAGATCTTATGTTTATAAAGTTTGATATCGGATATTTTTACTACCCGCTTATGATAATATTTATGATCTATGTTTCAAATGCTGTAAATCTTACTGATGGTGTGGACGGACTCTGCGGCTCAGTAACATTTGTTACGATGCTTGCGTTCTCGCTGATATGTGCACTTCTCGGAATTTATGATACTTCCATATTCTCAATGGCAGTTTCGGCAGGCTGTCTCGGATTTCTTGTCTGGAACCTTCACCCGGCAAAATGCTTTATGGGGGATACCGGTTCAATGTACCTGGGCGGCGCATTTGTAGCAGTGGGACTTGTGACCCACAAGCATCTTCTTATAGTCCTTGTGGGACTTGTCTATATCCTTGAAGCACTTTCAGTTGTTATTCAGGTCACTTATTTCAAGATCACAGCAAGACAGCATTACAAAAAGACCGGCGAGAAGGGCAAGGGCAAGCGTATCTTCAAAATGTCGCCTATTCATCATCACTTTGAGATGTGCGGTTTCAGTGAATATAAGATCGTAATAACATTTTCTCTTGCAGCAGTAGTATTCTCTCTGCTTGGGGTACTGTCAGTAGTTTTCTGCTGCTGATCTTATACTGATTCCTTACACGGCGCAGTCAGCAGATGCCCTCCATACTGTAATAAATATTACGCTATGGAGGAACAGTTAAAAAGGAGGAAATATTTTGTCAGAATATAACGGCGGTTCACATGCTTCGATCACTGCTTCTCCCGGAGGGAAGGGCGGAAAAAATAATAACCGCAGGATCCCTGTATTTTCAAGAGGGGTTATGGATATAACATTCTTTGTTATTGTAATAACACTCCTTGTTATAGGAATTGTAATGATGTTCTCGGCAAGCTATGCAAAGGCACTGAGCGAATCGGGGGGCAAGGACGGAACAAGCTATGCGGTCAAGCAGATAATGATGGCGGCGATCGGCATTGTATGTCTGTTTTTCTTCTCCTTTTTCGACTACCGCCATTTTGCCAATCCTAAGATCGCAATTTCCTTTTATGTGGTCTGCGTTATTCTGCTTATAGCAGTTCTTGTGACGGGTGTTACTGAAAACAACGCTACAAGATGGATAGTAATAGGACCTATAAACTTCCAGCCGTCGGAGCTTATGAAATTTTCCATAATAGTCCTGTTCTCCTATCTGATAGTTCAGAACTATAGTAAAATGAAAAAGTTTTCCGTCGGAATACTTCCCTTTGGAATTCTGCTGGCAATAGTTGTGGTACTGCTCATGATGGAGCCGCACCTTTCGTGTACACTTCTTACCTGTATTGTGGGAGTTGTTCTCATGTTCGTAGGAGGAGTGCGCTGGAAGCATATAGGAATACTTGCTGTTATCGGTATTATAGGCATTGCCCTTGTGGTAATGATAAAGATCAAGGTCGAAGGCTTTACCTATTTCCAGACAAGGTTTCAGTCCTGGCTGGATCCGTTTTCTGATGAAAAAGGAGGAACATGGCAGACGACACAGTCTCTTATCGCAATCGGTTCCGGAGGCGTTTTCGGTCTTGGACTGGGCGGCTCACGTCAGAAGTTTATGTACCTTCCGGAGAGTCAGAACGACTTCGTGTTCTCCATTGTCTGTGAGGAACTGGGACTTATCGGTGCGGTAACTGTTATTCTTCTGTTTACCATTCTCGTAGTAAGAGGACTCTATATTGCATCAAAGGCAAAGGACAAATTCGGAATGCTTATAACTCTTGGAATAACCGTTCAGATAGGTGTTCAGGCGTTTCTGAATATAGCCGTTGTCAGCAATCTTATTCCTAATACGGGTATAAGTCTTCCGTTTTTCAGCTACGGCGGCACGGCTCTTGTAATGCAGCTTGCGGAAATGGGAGTTGTTCTGAATGTTTCAAGACAGTCGTCGCTGGATTCATAGCAGCATTAGTTTATCAATAAAATTTAGGAGATAAAAATGAGAGTATTACTTGCAGGAGGCGGTACGGCAGGACATATAAATCCGGCCCTTGCCATAGCGTCAGTTATAAAGAAGCACCATCCGGATACGGAGTTTCTCTTTGTGGGCACCCCGAACGGCATGGAAGCAAGGCTTATCCCGGAAGCCGGATATAATTTTGCGTCCATGAAGGTTGCCGGTTTCCAGAGAAAAATATCCTTTGAAAATATAAAAAGAAATGTAAAGGCTGTATATTATCTTACAACAGCATCTTCAAAAGCGAAAAAAATAATCAGTGATTTTAAGCCGGATATGGCAATAGGCACGGGGGGATATGTCAGCGGCCCTGTTATAAAACAGTGTGCAAAAATGGGTATTCCAACGGCTATTCACGAACAGAATGCCTTTCCGGGAGTAACAAACAAGCTGCTGGCAAAGGCGGTTGACAAGGTGATGCTGACCGTAAAAGAGGCTCTGAATTATTTCGGCAAGGATGTGGATTATACCGTTACGGGACTGCCGGTAAGAGCGGAGATAAAGTCTGTGACAAAGCTTGAGGCAAGAGCTCAGCTGGGCTTTGACAATGAGCTTTGCATTCTTTCCTTTGGGGGAAGTCTGGGTGCGGGCTGTATTAACGAGACAATGGCTGATGTCATAGGCTGGCATACAACAAACAATCTTAAAATAAATCATATACACGGCTATGGAAAAATGGGAAGGGAGAGCTTTCCTGATTCCATGGAGGAAAGAAATATTCCCATGAAGTCAAAAAGACTTCGCATTACAGAGTACATAAATGACATGGACGTGTGCCTTGCGGCGGCGGATATTGTAATATGCCGTTCAGGGGCGTCCACTCTTGCAGAGCTTGAGGCAGCAGGCAAGGCGTCCATACTTATTCCGTCACCTATTGTTACAGGCAATCATCAGTATCATAATGCAATGGTTCTCGGGAAGGCAGGAGCTGCCATCGTGATCGAACAGAAGGATGTCACAAGTGAGCTTATGATCGAAAAAATCAGGGCTCTTTATGAGGACAGGGGAAAGCTTGCGGACATGGCAGAAAATGCCGCCGCTCTTGCCATAGGTGATACGGATGAGAGGATCTATTCTGTAATACAGGAGCTTATGAAAAAGAAAAAAATCCGGTAATATAAAGCCCATAACCGGACGCTGAAGTAGCAGTCTGACCTTGTGAAGCATAGTATAAGTTAGGAAAAGAGCACAGAGAAACAGTGCTTTTGCCGAAAATGCTTCAGGTGGTGGTTGGATTGTCGTGTCAGAAACTGGTTATTGAGGGCGGAACACCCCTGCGTGGGGAATTGAAGGTACAGGGTGCCAAGAACAGTGCACTTCCCATTATTGCGGCAACTCTTTTGTGTAAGGGCGAAACGGTGCTCAGAAATTGCCCGTGTATTTCCGATACATATGCGTCATGCAGGATCCTGAGCCATCTCGGCTGCCGCTGCCGGTTCAGTGATAACACGCTTATCACATCTGCGGATTCCCTGTGCAGGACGGATATTCCCGATGAGCTTATGCAGGAAATGCGTTCGTCAATAGTTTATATGGGAGCACTGCTGGGCGCTTTCGGAAAATGCAGTCTGTCATTTCCGGGAGGGTGCGAGCTGGGTCCGAGACCTGTGGATATGCATATAAACGCAGTTAAAAAGCTCGGGGCGAAGGTCACTGAGGAATATGGTTCCATAGAGTGCGTCTCCAGCGGCAGTCTTTCCGGAACTAAGATAATACTCGGCTACCCTTCTGTGGGAACGACGGAGAATATTATTCTTGCGGCGGCAACGGCAAAAGGTAAAACGACTATTGTCAATGCGGCAAGGGAACCGGAGATCGCTGACCTGTCAAATTTCCTCAACAAATGCGGAGGAGATATCAGGGGCGCTGGAAACAGTACCGTGATAATAAACGGCAGAGATAATCTCCACGGATGTGAGTATACCATAATGCCGGACAGAATAGCGGCCGCTACATATATGGCTGCTGCTGCGTGCAGCAGGGGAGAAATAACCCTGCGTGGAATTGATGCCGGACTTTGTGAGAGCTTTGCAGCAGGATTTGAACAGATGGGCTGCGGCATATATCCTTACGACAGCGGAATATATATCAACTGCCGCAGGGGACTTAAATCTGCCGGAAAAATTATCACTCTCCCTCATCCCGGTTTCCCTACGGATGCACAGCCGCTACTCATGGCGGCTTCATGCACAGCCGGAGGGATAACGATATTTGAGGAGACGGTTTTTGAGAACCGTTACAGGCATGTCGATACTCTTGTAAAAATGGGTGCGGATATAAAGGTCATTGGAAAAGCAGCCATCGTTACCGGAGTCAGAAAACTTTACGGTGCAAAGGTATCTGCAACAGATCTCAGAGGCGGTGCAGCAGCTGTGGCAGCGGCTCTGGGAGCGGAAGGTATAACTGAAATTTCTGAAATAAGCCATATAGACCGCGGATATGAAAATATTGAAAAGGCTATAGCTTCTCTCGGAGGAAATATAGTAAGAAAGTGAAAGGGAATGTTCGGTATGAGGGACGTTGTAAAGACTAATGTCAAAAGGGAACAGAACAGCAAACGTGCCAGAAGAAGAAAGAAAAATATCCCTCTCTATATTTTTCTGATATTGATCGCCGTCCTTGGGATAGGTGTTCTCCTTTCGGTCACGCTGCTGTTTGGTGTTGAAAAGATAAATGTAAAGGGAGATGTTGACTATTCAAATGAAACGGTCATAAAGGCGTCGGGAATAGAAATAGGCGATAATCTGGTACGCCTGGACGCAGGCAAGGCTGAAGAAAAAATTCTTTCGAGTATGATTTATATTGAGGAAGCGGATATCAGCAAAAAATATCCCGATACTCTCGAAATAGATCTTAAAAGATGTACTCCGTCAGCAAATGTTGAATATGACGGAGGATATCTTATCATTTCACCAAAAGGTAAAATTCTTGAAAACGAGAAAGAACCACAGAGTGAACTTCTTATGGTAAAGGGTCTTGAGCCGGTTTCTTTCAACAAGGGAGAGTACATAAAATCATCGGATGATCAAAAAGCAGAAATATTCCTTGAAATAATCGAAGCGCTGAGCAAGGGGAAAAGCAGTGTTACGTCAATTGACATGACGGACATTTACTCTATACAGATAGTCTATGACGACAGGATCACCTTTGAACTTGGCAATTCCAATGATATCTCCTATAAACTAAAGCTTGCCGACACCGTTCTTGAGGACATAAGTGAGGATAAAAAGGGAACAATGGTA
>JBJEQU010000267.1:0-8508 GCA_051881935.1 Porcipelethomonas sp.
GAATGGCACTATTAATCTGATACTCTGTAAAGACCTTTCACGCTTCGGCAGGAATTATATCCAAGTTGGTCAGTATACGGACTACATTTTTCCAATGTATAATATCCGTTTTATTGCTTTGACTGATAATATCGACACATTCAATTCGGATAGTGCAAGTATGGATATGATGCCGATTATGAATGTTTTCAATGAGTGGCACGCTGCCAACACCTCAAAGAAAATCAGGGCTGTCCTCTCTGCAAGTGCAAAGTCGGGAAAATATCTTGCGTCTTATGCTGCCTATGGATATATCAAATCAAATGATGAAAACAGTACTCCTGTTATTGATGAGTATGCCGCAGGAATTGTACGCCGTATCTTTGAAATGAGAGCAAGCGGTATGAAACTGAAAGCAATTGCAAGAGAACTGAACAATGAACATATCCTACCGCCGTCCGATTATGCCTGTCAGCGAGATGGGAAGCCCGTACCGAATGACACAGAAAGCTTGTGGAGTGACTGGAGTGTAAAGCGTATCCTTTGCAATGAAATCTATATTGGTAATCTCACTCAGTTCCGCACTACAACGGTATCACACAAAAATCATAAGGTTATAAAGAAAGACAGAGATGACTGGGCGATTGTGGAGCATAATCATGAACCAATTATTTCTATGGAACTCTGGAACAAGGTAAGAGCCATAGAGCAATCTCACAGCAGAGGCAAGCGTACCAAAAAGGGTGTGACACTGCCGCTTTCAGGATTCTGTTACTGTGCTGACTGCAAAAATAAAATGAAGCAGTCTGGAGATCCGGCTGCTTATATCTGCGGACGATATGCAAGGTCTGGAAAACAGGCTTGCGGTACACATTATATCAGAGCAGAATTGCTTGAAAGTATTATTCTTGATGATATTCGCCGTATGATTGATATAACCATTGACGAGGATAACGCACGAAAACTTAAAGGACAAGTACAATCTTAATAATATTAGGATACCTTCATCAAATAGCCAAGAAGAATTTGACACCCTTGTTCTATCGCTTGTTAAATGCATTATTGATTCTCTTAATGAAGAAATGCTTATTATTTCAACGCCCGTAGATAGTAATGGAAAAACGATTCGTGGAATTAGTAAACTGCAAACATGGCTTTCCGAAAACGGAGCAACGGAGTTTGAAAAGCATATATCATTTCTGAAAAATTTGCAGGAGTTACGATCTACAGGAACGGGACACGGGAAAGGAAAGAAGCATGAGAAAATAAGCAAACAATTTAATATGGATGAAAAGCCATTAATTGATGTATATGAACAGATATTATTTCAAGCAGATGACTTTGTCGCTTTTTTGAACAATTTTGTTGAATAACGATCCATACAGCGGGCTGTAACAACAAAAAACAGATACTTCAAAGAGTGAGGTATCTGTTTTTTTGCGTCACATCAAAACACAACAATCTAATTTATCATCACCATAAGTTCGTAGAGGCGCTTATGGTGACGATGATCTTGTGTATGAATTAACTTCTTTCAACTAAAGATAGAGTCCAACGTTGACTTCAATGTACCGTCCTTTGCCAATGGCAATGCATTGCACTGACGCAGATGATGATTTCGGATCAGCTCGCCGCCTTCAAAGCCGAGAATGAAGTGTAGAGCAATTTGATGAATGATCTCTGTCGGAGCAAGACCATACACCTGATTTTCAAAGATATGCTGCAAACGCTGTTTTTCGTCAGGAAACGCCTGCTTCATACCGTCGCTGTTGAACAGCCTCTTCACAATCTCAGCAATGTAAAGACCAGACTTCATATACAGGTCTGCAAATGTCTTGCTTGGATCATCAAAGCAGCCAGGGTTCTCCTGCTCCAACAGGTCAACCATCTGCTTCACAATGTGCTTGGGTGTGAATATTTGATTGGTTTTCTGAGGCGGAATATAGTCAAAGATATCTTCTGCATGAGACTCGTCAAAATAATTGCCCAGCCGTGTGCGCAGTGCAAGAAATTCTTTTATAGAATCATCGAATACAGCAGGATCAAAGAGCTTTCCGGGGTAACGCTTCTCCTCGCCTGTCTCTGCGTCTGTATAAAAACCGCCGTCACGAAGGAAACGGAATTGATCGAGCGTGATGCTAGTCACCTGATAGAAAACTTCATCGGGAATGATCATATCAAATGTAGACAGCGTGGTCTCGTCATCGCCGTATGCCATGAGGAATGATGGAATCGTTCTCGCAAAGCCACGAAGATGGTCACGGACTGCCTCCTCAATGGTTTCCTTTGTACGCTCACGCTTTTTTGTCTCAACGGTTCTGACGACTTCCTCACACAATGTCGGTACAGTTTCTTGCAGAACAGTGTTGACACGTTCTTTGAATGCTGTATCCGCTTCTTGAGAAAGAGTGTCATAATTCTCATTGATCTCGGCGGCTGTTTGTCCCGTTTCGTGCAGATGAGCAAGTGCGTCCTGTCGCTGTGCCTCCAGCGTTTTCTTCTGAATGGAATAATCACCGTATTCCTGTGTAACAAGCCTGTCAGCTTTCTGTTCAAGCTGCTTCTGGAGCTTCTGTGCATCTCGCTTCTTCAAATCAGCACCATAGGTGTCATTTGTGACCTGCATCACAGGCGCAACAAATTCCTTACGGAATACTTCCTGCAAATGTGAAACCTGTTGATCTTCCGTTGAAGCAGAGGCAGCAAGAATTTCCTCCGTCTTGCGTTCCAGTGTTTCGGAAATGTCCGTATAGATCTTGTCGCCAAATACGTCCTGCGCTGTGCCGATCACAAACTCGTACGAAAGTTCTACTTCACCGTCCTCATTAACCGAAAGGTCTTCTCTCGTCTCCGGGGATACGTCAACCAGATCGCCCTCGGGTGCATTCGGTAGAGAGCTAATAATGTCAATGACCTCTGGAGGTGCATTGAAGATGTTCGCGATATTCTGAAACAGGAAGTTTGACATAAAGCCACGGCGAACAACTTCCAGAGAGCGGATCTTTCTCGGAATGGACAGTACCTTTTCTGCATCCAGCTCGATCATTTCGCCATTTTCATCTTCACCTATGACTGGGAAGAAGTTGAGCAACTCACGAACATTCTGCTTTCTCTGGTCGCTGTCGCCTTTACCACCGGAAGTACCGCTGGACAGGTCATTTGCAAATTCCTCGAAGATGATAAGTGTTCTTGCCGGATCAAAGTCAAATACGTAGGCATTCTTCTTCACACGAAGCTCACCGTTCGCCTGATAACGCCACGGATTCTGACTACGGAATGCCGCCTGCATATACAGCGCCGGAGACTTGATGTTGGAAAGCATCAATACTGCCGTCCACTCCGGAACAGTGATGCCTGTGGTCAACTGTCCAACAGACAGGGTGATGGTCTTTTCATGGTGGTCGATGGCTTCACGCACTTTGTCGTAAGCCTTCTTGCTCTCCTCTTCTTCGGAGAGCTTACCGTCACCGGCAGCAAGCACGATCTCATATTCTCCGAAGATCGGGTGTGCTTTGAGCTTCTTTGCCATAGCCTTTGCACTGTCCACACGGTTCAGGAGCCAGAATGTGTGTTTCAGCTCCGCACGAAGCTCAGGCGTGGAGAACGGGAATTTCTCCTGGGTGGTCAGTGCTTCCAGGAATCGATCAACGGATTCCTCATACACAAACTCCCCATTTGCCTTGACGGAGAAAAACAGATTCAGGTCAAAGGCATATTCCTCCGTCTCGCCCTCGATCTCAACACCCTGTTGCAACTCCTCACGGATGATCACAGACATCTGATAGGTAAACAGGTTGAGCTGCGGCAGGTTCTCATATGGATTGCTTCGCTCTGTATTCGTCCAGTCTGCCTTTGCTTTCTGCTCATCGGCGTATGTCCAGTTATAGATCGCATCGGACGGGAATTTGTCGTTTGCCAGAGCCTTGAACGGAGTGCCGGAGAGGTACAGGGTATGATTACGTTTGATCTGGTGGAAAGCGACATCGGTTTTAGAAGTATCAACCCCCTCATGCGCTTCATCAATAACGAGCAGCTCCCATTTCATATTGACAAGTTCTTTCAGTTTGTCATGCTGCCCGCCAAAATACAGAGAGCCTTTTAGGTCTTGCAAACTGACAAATTCGATGCAGTCAGCCATTTCCTGCATAAGACTTGCTGTGTATTCATCACGGGACATGACAAACGGCTTTCCCTTCAAAGCTGAAACCTCGCTCACGAAACGGAAACCGGATTCTGTACCGATAAACTTTACAAAATCCTCATACCATGAGTTTGCTATCGCCGGGCGGTTTGTTACAATCAGGATATTGCAGGCATAATCGCCTTTGGTCGCCTTCCAGCGCTTGCAGAGGTCATAGGTCGCCAGCGTTTTTCCGAAACGAGGCTTTGCATTCCAGAGAAACTCGTCCTTTTCATGGCGCTGGAAATAATCAAAAGTCTGTGAGACCGCCTGTTCCTGCTCGGCACGGAGTTCGTAAGCAATCGTGCCGACAGTATCCATAATGCCCTTTGTACGGCGGAATTTCGAGTATAACGAGAAAGAGTCATCTCCGCTGATACGAAACCATTCCGGCTGCTTCTTGCCATCGGACATCGGCTTCATGCGCTCTACGCCCTGCTTTTTAAGATAGGCGTGGAAATCACTGTCACGGAAATATGTCCTGCCGTCTGCAAAAACCGCAATATCTGACCATTCCGTAGTGTGTGGGATGTGAGCTGTCTGAAGCTGCTGACGAATACGGTCTTCCACATCGTCCTGCTCGGTGTAGCCGATCTTCACCCATCCGTCATGTTCGGAGATCGTGGGGGTAGAATAGCAATAGCAACGAGGCATTGCAGTTCTGGTTGTCTGAATACTGATTTTCGCCATTTATTCCATCTCCTTTACATGGGTTTCGATGAATTTTATCTCGTCGGGTGTTAAGCTGTATTTCCTGTAGAGCTGCTGGTCGATCAATGCAATGGGCTTACTCCAGTCGATGTCGCTATCGGGAGTGAAATCTTGCAGGGGGACGTATGCCCACACATCCTTATTGTTCATTTGAGTTACTTTTAGAACACATAACATAGCTCTTGCAAATTTACCTTTTAAATATTTCAACAATGCTTCTGCCGAAGATAACTCATCAAAAGCACCGATTCCAATAAATGATCTCGTATATGCTTCTTGAGGCTTAGCAATAAATGGTGAACTCAGCACTTGACCAAATTCGCCGCTACCATTTGCTACCGGCATAACAACTTTATACTTATTTAGATTCTCATGTTTTTTATCAACATATTTTGCACTTATAAATCTCCATGTTCTTTTATTCTCAAACACGCCAATAGTCTTTACGGTATTGCTGAAATCCTGTTTAAAAAACACTGGCATTTTTGCAAAGCAATTTTTTTCAAATCTGCTATCCTTACCATTACTACCAACGAGAGATTTGCATTCAGGGATATCTTCATATAGTTTTTCCAAATCATATCTGTTTTGGATATAAATTATGCTCATTATAGACGCAAAGTCTTGATGTTTAGTAACCTTTTTGAGTATGGAATTTAATTCAAGATAAGGTGTAAATGTTTCAATAGCTCCACATACTTGTGCTGCATCTCGATATGTAACAACTACTCCACCCTTTATATCCGTATTTTTAAACACTTTACTGCTGTCCTGCTCATAGAAGATTACTTTGAAATGCTCATCGTTAAGCATTTTCTTATTCCAGTCTTTAGGTGTGCTGCCCGCATTAAACAAAAAACGTGCAGGGTGTATGAGTTCAGCCTTATCGCATACCGAGTATGCAGCTTCCATGAACATATGATAGATAGGTGGAGCATAGGTAGCATTATCACCTATTGTATTATCCTGATACGGCGGATTTCCAATCACAAAATCAAATTTCATGCCTTTCCCTCTTTTCTTCAAACCTTTGAACTGCTTTGAAATATCTGCTCTCCAGTCATATATTTTACAGTAAATGATCTCGTCGTCTTCTGTTGTTTCGTAACCAAACAAGGATAGTTGCACGTTGTCATCTCTTGTAATACCATACGGCGGTGTGTCGTTCATGCCGTCCATCTGCCAGATATTCCAGCAGATCACGTTCAGAAATTTCTCCAGTTCTTTTAGTGTTGCTTGTCGCTGCCACCTTGCCTCAATGTAGTCCGCCAGTGTGTACAGCAGATTCATGCGGGCGATGAGTAGGTTGTCTCCCTGATACTCATAGCCATATACGCTCTGAAATGCCCGCAGTGCCCATTTAAGCCATTCTTCTTCATCCACTGAATTCTCATTTATAACACGGAGCTTACGATCAAGGATACCGATGCGCCTCTCAATAGGAATGATCTCACCCGTCGATGTATCGTAGCGGGAAACGATGTATGGGGCTTCACCGCAGGTGATCTCCAGTCGTCGGGAATCGACATACTGTTTCCAGTCTTTTCCTTCCGGAAACAGGATAGGCTCAGTGTTCATCTCCCAACTTTGCCCGTTCTGCCGGTTGAAGACATCTGGACGACCAAACCATTCCGCATCGCAGTAGTTGTTCATCTGGTTGACGATCCACGCTGGAGTGAACACCTCGGCATGTTTGCGAGTACGTTCTGTCTGTTCGGATGCCGCCTTGTAGACTCTCGGCTGAATGTCGCAGGAATCAAAGCCAAGCAACACACCCTCGGTCATTTGCGAATTATCTCTATATCCTGCACCGTAATCAGCGTAGCTGTCCGATGCAAACATTATGTTTTTCCTCGTAGTCTTATCCTGCAAAAGCCGTCGTACCAGTCCTCTGATCGGATAAGAATCCAGTTTTATCAACTCTTCCAAAGAAACACTCCTCATATGGGGATTCTTGCTTTCTATATTTCTAATCAGGGATCACCATGATTTAGCAGTGTATATCGTCATAATGCGGTGCTATACTAAGAAAAGTATCAGGTGATGTATGAGATTTCTCAAAATATATACATTTGCGAAAATGCACCTAAAAAGGCGTATAATTGGAAATATTCAATTATCAAGATGCTGTTTTGACAACGATTTACAACTGCATACACATATTCATCAGCCTGCGTTCATAGGAATGGTCGGGGTGAATATACCTGTTGAGTGTCAGGGTGACATTGCTGTGACCGAGGACAGCAGACAGAGCTTTCACATGAAATCCTTTTTCTGCGGAATTGGTTGCAAATGTGTGGCGGAGCTTGTGGTAATTATGATTTTCCACCTCAGCATTCCGCAGAATCCTCTTGTATCGGTACTGCATAGTACGAGGCTCAATAGGCTTATCTGCCCCTGATAAAATAAAATGATCGGCTTCATCACGAAACATTTCAAAATACTTCATAAGCATATCAGGAATAGCGATTTCTCTGAATGATGTTGCAGACTTCGGAGCTGAGATCACAACTTTTGTTTTTTGGTTACCGTTGGCGGAACTGATACGCTGAACAGTCCTGCGGATATGCAAAATCCTGTTCTGAAAATCGACATCTTCCCATTTCAGTCCGCAAAGCTCACCTATACGCAAGCCCATAAACAGCGATAGCATGATACCGAAAGAGGTAAGTGACATATTTGCTTTCAGATACGAAACGAGCATCTTTTGCTCTTTTTCGTTTATCTTCTCGACTTGTTTCCTCTCAGCTTTTGGGAGGACAACATTTTTCAAAGACAGCTTAAATCCATATTCCTCCTGAGCGTATTTCAACAAAGTTTTGAAAACAGTAAATATATCTCGTACATAGCTTGAAGATAAGCCGTCTGCGAGCTTTTTGTTTATAAAGGCATTTATTCTCCCTGCTGTCAGATCTGCACAAGGAATATCGCCAAACTCGGGTAGAATATGCTTTTCAAACTTGTTCGTATAGTTTGCAAGCGTTGATTCTTTTACTCGATTTACTACGGCATTCAGCCACTCCTTATACACGTTACTAACAGTAATATATCTGCCTGAAATAAAGCGAGAGACTATCTGTCGTCCTATCAAAACCTTATTCTCCGCTTCTTCGTAGGTCTTGCCATATACATACTGATACTGTGCTTTGCCATTATCGGCATAGTCTACGATGAATTTCCCGACATACCGACCGTCTTTACGCTTTGTAATTGTTATACCTGTTTTCTCCATTCAGTAACCCTCCAAACGCTCTCAGATAAGCAACCTGCACATCTGAGATGACCCGATTGTATACAAACCGCCGATTTTCAGAATTATACTTGCAATTCTAATGAAAATCTTGTATAATTTCAATATGGGATAGTATGCCTTTTAGCACCAATACCTGGTGAAATAATGCGGATTTCGCAAATGTATATATTTTGAGAAATCGACTTTTCTGTATTATAAGTCTTTAATGCGCTTAAACTGCGCCGTGTGCGCGCTGATTATGTGAAAAAAGCTCCTTGCATATCTCAAATAGATGCAAGGAGCTTTGATAATGAAAAGGAGCATTGCCTGTGATTTGCAATGCTCCTATGGTCATATAAGAATATCAATTAAACAACTATCTTCTTTCCGTTGATAGACTCTGTTC
>JBJEQU010000268.1:0-5977 GCA_051881935.1 Porcipelethomonas sp.
AGGGAATCAGCACGCTGTATGCTCAGCGGCTGTGAGAATGCGCCTGCCGAGAAGAACGGGAAATCCGAAATACCCATTATTTTTCCCAGAACTGTTATTTCAATAACCGCAATTACTTCCGTCAGAATAAATTTTCCGGCAAAAAATGAGGTAATACTTTTTTTTCTCTTTTCGGGTGTAAGCTCCAGCAGTATAAACATCATGACAAGCTCTCCGGAGCGGCAGAATTCATTTACAGCGGATTTTATGATTCCGCTGAAATCTGCATCCGGAGTAAAGTTTGCAAGATCTGCCTTCGGGTATGCCCCCAGAAGCATGATAAATAAACAAAATGCAATAAGTCCCATTATAAATCCTGATGCCCTTGAAACTGCCCTTATCCCCAGCGAGGCAGTGTACACGCATACCGCAGTGAGAATAAGTGAGCCGGCAAGGCTGCTGTTAATGGGGAAATAGACGCTTTTGGTGACTTCCCACAGACTGCTCAGGGATACCGCTCCCCAGAGTATAAAGAATAATATATATAGTATCTTCCCGAATTTCCCCATCAGCATCTCTTTTCGGAGACTGAAGGAACTGTCCGAAAATAGCAGCAGCATGGGGACTGATGCAAGCAGCTGGACTGCTATTGAAACTGCCGCTCCTGCCATCTGCCGTGCATCGGAAGGTTCGGCAGAGCAGATAATGGAAAACATTCTCACTGCGATCAATATTGCAAAAAGCTGATTGCCTTTAATCCTGTTCATTAAGCTCCTCCACAGTAAAATCATTATTCTGCATTTTTCTGAATCCTGTTCTTACGACGGTATCCCCCATGGCTCTCCTGAAAAACGGCGAGAATGGTGCAGTATATGGAAATCCGTAATCCTCCGTTGAGCAGATGTTGAAAAGTACCACTGCACCGCACAGGCTGATCCCGAAAAGTCCCCATATTCCTCCGCATATCACAAATATAATTCTCAGCACAGACACACTCTGGGAAAGATCGGGAATAACAAATCCGCTGATTACCGAAATTGCTGCCACGGTCAGCAGAGGAGTGCTTATGAGTCCGGATTGTACGGCACAGTCTCCGATTATGATTCCTGCGACGATACTTACCGCTCCCCCGACTGCTTTCGGAAGCCGGACGCCCGCTTCTTTTATTATTTCATACATAAGCAGTACCCCGACTGTTTCAGCAGTAACCGAGAAGGGTGCATTCTGTTCAGCATCAGCAAGAATAAACAGCAGGGTACTGTTCAAAAGCTCCGGATGATGGACTGCAACAGCCACATAGAGCGCCGGCAGAAGAAGTGCAAGATAAAATGCGGCATATTTGAGCAGTCGTATAAAAGTACCAAAATATGGCTTAAAATTGTAATCATCAAGAGTCTGGAAATTATCACTGACGAGCTTTGGAATAAAAAGTGCGAAGGGAGTTCCGTCCACAAGTACTGCAACACGTCCTTCAATGAGCTTTGAGCATAAAACATCCGGACGCTCGGTCATGCCCACAGAGGAAAAAATCCGCTTTTCCCGGGACTCAAGAAAGGGCTTTACGTATCCTGTTGACAGCACCGACTCAAGCTCCATTCTGTCAAGGGAATTTTGTATATTATTAATAAGCTTTCTTGGGACACGGTCGGACATGTAGCAAATACACAGGTCAGTATTGCTCTTGCTGCCCTTTATAATAAGCTTCTGGACGAGGGTCGGGGATTTTATTCTCCGCCTTATAAGGGACATATTGGTCCTTATAGTTTCAACAAACCCCTCATGAGCGCCGGTCAGATTGTTTTCCCCGGAGGGTTCCTCAACGCCCCTCTTGTCATAGCCCTGAACTCCCAGCGCCAGCATATAATCTGCACCGTCAGCGGCAAGGAGTGCAAATCCGGAATTTAAAAGCCGGAAAAAATCATCATAGTTATATGCAATCGGGCGGTCAATGGACAGCAGCATGTTCGTGTTTATATAGTTCAGAAGTCCTTCAGCAGTGGTCTGCTCACAGTGTATATTCATAAGCGGATGAAGAATAAGCTCGGTTATTGTGGATGTGGAAACAAGTCCTTCACAGCAGAAAAGACAGCAGTCAATACCGCTTATGCTGACCCTGTTAATAAGTACATCCGAGCTTTTATCTGAAATATTGTTTATCCTTTCGATGCTCTCTGAAAGATCCGGGATAATATTAAGCATTTTAAGATCGTTTTTCATAATGTACCTCCCTGTATTACCTGAATTGCAGCCTGTAATATTATTGACAGCGTCAGGCGAAATAATACAATTGCGGAAAATAAGAGGCAAAAAGCAAAATGTTATAAGGAAGAATGATTAAAAAAAGCCGGCAAGTCAAAAGCAGCTTTATAAAAAATCAACAAATATCCTGGAGAACGAAAAAAAAGGCTTTACATAACGGACTTGTTGAGTTATAATATTAGAGAACTTGAAGTTTGTTTTTTTAAGATTATTGAAGTTTTCTATTGACTTTTCTGAGAACATATATTATAATGTAATTATGGTCAGTCAGCGGTCTGGAGGGATTTAAGGTGACATGTGAGGAAAATGTGTTACAATTGTCAGAAAGCAGTTGACAAATGACTTTATTCATTATAATCACCAATTCGAAGCGTTTCGATTTATAAATTTATACAAAAAAATCGGAAATCTATTGACTTTGATGACGCATTAAACTATAATTGTAATGTAAAACAATAATTACTTTTGCGTTTACTTTGTATATTAAAGGGATGGACAGAGCGAGAATCTCTTTTATATATGCTTACTAAGAAAAGGAGGAAAACACAAATGAAAGCAAAAAAAATTCTGGCAGGTGCATGTGCATCACTTATGCTTGCAGTTGCGGCAGTTCCTGCAGTTTCGGCTGCTGAGACAGTTGGAGTAACGATCGGTAATGACAAGGTTAAGGCAGGAGAAAGTTTCTCGGTAACCCTTGATCTGACTGACATTCCGGCAGCAGGCATCAATGCATGTGACTTCGGTATCAAGTATGATTCATCGGTTATCACAGTTACAGGTGTGACAGCAGGTGCTCTTGCCAAGGAAGATCAGACAGCCCTTGAGGGAGTAAGCGCCCTTGAGACAAACATTGAATCAGGACTTGTAAGTGTAATTTACGGTTTAGGTACAACTGATTCCAGCTATTACATGACAGGTTCAGGTACATTCCTTACAATTGAGGGTACTGTAAGCAATACAGCTGAACCGGGAACAAAGTCTGATCTTGAACTCGTTGCCATTGACAGACTTGAAAAGCCATCGGGCACAGCAGTAAACTCAGAGATCATCTTTGCTAACCTTGCAGATGACAACACAACTTATACAACTTACACACCTACAATTACAAACGGCTGGATTGAAGTTGAAGCAGGAGAGGTTGAGCCTACAACTGAACCGGCTACAGTTCCCAGTGTATCGATGGGTGAGGTAACTCTCCGCGGTGATATTGACTGCGATGGTAAGATTGCTACTGCTGATATTACAAAGGGTGCTAAGTATGTTGCGAGCAAGGCATTATATCCTGTAACACCTAATGGTCTTGCAAACGGAGATTTAAACGAAAGCGGCGACCTTGATAACGTTGATGTAGCAAAGCTTATTGAATATTGTCTTGGCAAAGTAACTACGCTTTGATCAGAGATATCTGGCTCTTGAGGCATTTAAGCCGTAAGGCTTAAAATAAAGTGGGGGATCACCCATAAAAGTAATAAACGAAAGCTCAGATGAATGAGCAGAAAGGAAAAAAAGTGATGAAGAAAGGTAAAATTCTTTCACTCTTAACTTCATTGGCTGTTACAGGCTCAATGATTTTAAGTGCAGTCCCTTTTACAGCTTCAGCTGCGGATAATCCGGTGGGACTGAAGATGGTTTCTGAAAAGACGACATATTCTCTTGATGAAATCAAGGCTGGCGCTTCAGCAACTGTATATGTTGATACGTCAACAACTTTTACAGCAGACGATATGGTCGCTGGTATTTCATTCAGACTGAAGGCAGATAAGTGGGGTTGTGTTGATCCTATGAATCTCCAGTTCTGTGAGCCTAATCAGCTCAGTACAGACTTAGGAAACAGATGGAGAGCTGGTGCTTTTGAATCAGCATCAACTGTTCTCAGTGCATGGGCAGACGGCGCAACAAAGCCTTCTAATGCTACTGCATGTATCCTTCTTGACTACCGCGATCCTGATCCTTCAGATCCTTCCAAGAAGAATCCTGATTTCCAGTACGATGATAACAATCTTCCGTACGCTACAATTCAGACAAACTCATCTGTACGTTATCTGAGAACTGACGAAGCGAATGCTGCAAAGCATTTCGTACAGTTTGATATTAACTTCCCAACAGATCTTGCAGCAGGTACATACACAATCAGCTTTACAGATGCAGAGGCAATGATTGGTCACTACGCATCTGAGGGTGACGATATGCAGATTGTTGGCATTAATAACCTTGAGCCAATTACATTCACAATTGGTGACGTGTCTACAACAACACCAGCCCTTACAACAGCTGTTACAACATCAAATGCTGCAACAGGAACAACACTTTCAAACATCTATGATGGTAAAGTAAAGATTTCTGGTGAAGCAGGCGTTAAGGCTAATGTAGGTGATACTGTAGATGTTCCGGTTTACTTTGATACATATGGTGATACAATCGAAGGTCTGGGCGTAAACTTTGAGTATGATGCGGACGCTCTTGAACTTGTAAGTATCGTTAACCCATTGGCACTCTATGATGAAAATGATGAGCCGGTTTATGAAAATGCCGGATTCATGGGCGGCGGTTTCGTTGCTGATGCAGGAACAGGCGCACTTATCCTCAAGTGGACCAGTGGACCTATGACAAACTATCCTGAGGCTCCGGTAGCAATCCTCCAGTTCAAGGTTAAGGAAGGCGCATCAGGCGAGTACCCGATTTCATTCTATAATGCCCTCAATCCTGGTGAACCAGTTGAAGTAATTCATACTGTAGGTCAGGGTGCTGAACCTAATACATACCTCTTACCTGATCCAGTATTAGATGGTTCTATTATCGTTGGTGATGCTCCAGTTTCAACAAGTGCATCATCCAGCACAACAGTTGCAACAACGGCAAAGGCAACAGGAACAACACTTTCAAACATCTATGATGGTAAAGTAAAGATTTCTGGTGAAGCAGGCGTTAAGGCTAATGTAGGTGATACTGTAGATGTTCCGGTTTACTTTGATACATATGGTGATACAATCGAAGGTCTGGGCGTAAACTTTGAGTATGATGCGGACGCTCTTGAACTTGTAAGTATCGTTAACCCATTGGCACTCTATGATGAAAATGATGAGCCGGTTTATGAAAATGCCGGATTCATGGGCGGCGGTTTCGTTGCTGATGCAGGAACAGGCGCACTTATCCTCAAGTGGACCAGTGGACCTATGACAAACTATCCTGAGGCTCCGGTAGCAATCCTCCAGTTCAAGGTTAAGGAAGGCGCATCAGGTGAATATCCGATTTCGTTCTACAATGCTCTCAATCCTACTGAACCTGTTGAAGTAATTCATGCTGTAGGTCAGGGTGCAGAGCCTAACACATATCTCTTACCAGACCCAGTATTAGATGGTTCTATCATCGTTGGTGATGCTCCTGTTTCAACATCAGCAACAACAACTAATACAGCAACTACAACAACATCTGCATCATCAGATGCATCTGTTGCAACAACTGTTTCCGTTGTAACATCTATTTCACAGGTTACAGAGATCTCACAGGTAACAGAAATTTCTAAGGTTACAGAGATTTCACAGGTTACAGAGATTTCTAAGGTTACAGAAATTTCACAGGTTACAGAAATTTCTTTAGTAACAACTATTTCACAGGTAACAGAGATTTCTAAGGTTACAGAGATTTCACAGGTTACAGAGATTTCTAAGGTTACAGAGATTTCACAGGTTACAGAGATTTCTAAGGTTACAGAGATTTCTAAGGTTACAGAGATTTCTAA
>JBJEQU010000268.1:6077-35084 GCA_051881935.1 Porcipelethomonas sp.
CTAAGGTTACAGAGATTTCTAAGGTTACAGAGATTTCTAAGGTTACAGAGATTTCTAAGGTTACAGAGATTTCACAGGTAACACAGATTTCTATTATAACTGATATTTCAAACGTTACATATACTTCCATTATATATGTTACAGTGGTAAGCACACCTGCTGTAAGCGGTGTTACTGACGTAACAGATATTTCTGACATTACTGACGTAACAGGCGGTGATGTAACTGATGTAACTGAAATTTCTATTGATCTTTCAGACCTCGTAGCTGAGGGTGAAGATAACAACTGGTACTTCGCTGATGAAGATAACTGGCATGAAAGCCTGATAGCTGTATACGACAGCGAAGGCAATCTCATTGAATCTGGCTATGAACTTTCATTTGATAAGGCAACACCTGCTGACGCTTATGACGGTGAGAACTTCGATTATGAGATTACTGTAACATGCACTGTTGGTGATCTGACAGCTACAGCTACATTTAATGCTAAGATCGGTCAGCGTGGTGACGCTAACTGTGACCATGCAGTAAATGCCCGTGATGCAGCTACAATCGCTAAGGATCTTGCACAGCTCTATAAGTCAAAGTCAACAACAATGACTGCAGAAGATGGATTTGGTATATTCCTCGGTAACTCTGACTATGTTCTCGGTGAAAAGGGTATAGCTTCTACACCTACTGACTGGTACGGCGATTACGAACTTAATGCTCGTGATGCAGCTGCACTTGCTAAGTTCCTTGCAAGAGTATACAAGGAACCAACTCTAACTCTCTATGATGTTGCTGTTCTCGGCAAATAATTACTGAGTCAAACAATAACTTAAGCTTTGTTTATGCAAGGACCGGAAACGCCGGTTCTTGCTTAACAAATATAGAAAAGAAAGGAAAAAATTTAAAATGAAGAAGAATGTATTTTCAAGAACACTCGCAGTACTCGCTTCTACAGCAGTACTTGGCGCAGCATCAATGATGTCTGCAAACGCAGCTGGCGAATCACTCAGCCTTTCATCTGCTGAGGCTCAGCCTGGCGAAACAGTTACTCTCGCTGTAAACGTTGCTTGCAATAATAACTTCGAATCACTCGACGTTGTTACTACATGGGACGACACAGCTCTTACATCTGGCAAGGCAGTTATGGCTAGCGGCGTAAGCGGCGCTTCAGATGCTGGCGATGGCTACTGCACAGTAGTTGCTTATGGTTCTGACGCTATTCCGGATGGTACAGTTGCTACTATCGATTTCACAGTTCCTGCTGATGCAACTCCTGGTACTGTTTACACAATCGATTTCTCAACAGTAACAACATTTGCTATCTTCGGCGGTGAGGATCTCGGTGCTGCTGTTCCTACAACTGCTGGTACAATCACAGTTGTTGACGTTCCAACAGACCCAGTGACAGACCCAACAGATCCTACAACACAGGCAACAGATGCTACAACAACAGTTAAGGCTGCTACAACAGGCGCTCCTAAGACAGGTAACGCTGGCGTTGCAGTTGCAGTTGCAGGTCTCGTAGCTGCTGGTGCTACTGCAGTTGTTCTTAAGAAGAGACACTAATTCATAATTAGTACTTTCTGATAAAAAGCTCTCCATTGGAGAGCTTTTTTATTTCCCAAAAAAATCGGAGCATTATGCTCCGATTTTATTTTTTCTGTAAATTGCCCCAGCTTTTTCCGCCCCAGCCGTCAATATCAGCACGTCGCATCGCACCAAAAAGTCTGTCGCTGAATCCGGGATTCTCTTTATCCATCTGTGCAATAAACTGTTTAGTCTTTTCACGATTAGTATGACCGTCAGCAGGACATTTTGATTTAACGATATTAAGATCATTTTTTAAAGCTGCTTTCTTTATCTCCCTCTCAGGGGCAAGAACCATAGGTCTGATAAGAGTAATATCCTTTTCCAAGAGGTGACTTTTCGGAGAAAAGCAGCCTATTCTACCCTCGTTAAACAAATTCATGACAAATGTTTCAACAGCATCATTGAAATGATGACCAAGGGCAAGTTTGTTACAGCCATATTCTTTGCATGCATCATGCAGGGCGCCCCGTCTCATCCTTGCACAGAGGCTGCAGGGATTGCTCTCCTTGCGTATGTCAAAGACAATCTCGCCAATGTGTGTCCTGATGATATGACATTCGATGCCAAGCTCAGCGCATATATTCTCAATAGGAATGTAATCTCCGGGAATGCCTCCGAACTGCGGATCGACGGTTATACATACGAGATTGTAATCTATTCCGATAAAACGTTTCAGAAGTGCAAGTCCGCGGAGAAGAACAAGGCTGTCCTTTCCGCCGGAAACTCCGACAGCTACAACGTCTCCATCGGAAATGAGATCAAATTCCTGTATTGCCTTACGCATATAGCCTAACATCTTTTGCATCTGTTCGTTCACTCCTGTATGATAATATTGAATATATTATACAACATTATATATTTTTTTGCAATAAGCTTGAATTCTTTTTAAAAATGATATATAATATTAATAGTGAAGGTAGTTGTGCAAACAGTAAAATAATAATAACATTAAACGAAAGGAAGCTGCTATGAAAACTATTCTCGTTACCGGCGGTGCCGGATTTATCGGCAGCCATACCTGCGTGGAGCTGCTTAACAGCGGTTATGAAGTTGTGATTCTTGATAATCTCTGCAATTCCAAGAGAGGATCAATTGACCGTATCAGAACTATAACCGGCAGGAATGTCAAATTTTATGAGGTTGATTTATTGAATCTAACGGATACAGAAAAAGTGTTCAGTGATAACAATATTGACGCTGTTATTCACTTCGCTGGTCTGAAGGCAGTGGGAGAATCAGTTGCAAAACCTCTTGAATATTATGAAAATAATATTGGCGGAACCCTTAATCTTATGAAAGCAATGATAAAATATGACGTCAGGAAAATCGTATTTTCATCATCTGCAACAGTTTATGGTGTAAATAACAAGGTTCCGTACACGGAGGACATGCCTACATCTGCGACAAACCCATACGGTTATACAAAGGTTATGATCGAACAGATTTTGAAGGATATGACTGTCGCAAGATCTGACTGGAGTGTTGTTGCTCTCAGGTATTTTAATCCCATCGGCGCTCATGAAAGCGGTCTGATCGGCGAAAACCCCAATGGAATCCCCAATAATCTTGTTCCGTATATTGCGCAGGTTGCATTAGGCAAGCTTGAGAGCCTTCGTGTGTTCGGCGATGATTACGATACTCCCGACGGTACAGGCGTCAGAGACTATATCCATGTTACAGATCTTGCTAAGGGTCACCTTGCCGCACTCGAGTACTCCGGTAATAATACCGGCTTCCAGCCGATAAATCTGGGCACCGGCAAGGGATCCAGTGTTTTGGAGGTCCTTCACGCTTACGAAAGGGCATGCGGCAAACAGCTTAGTTATACAATCACTCCGAGGAGAGCTGGTGACATTGCTGAATCCTATGCTGAAACGTCACTGGCAAAAAAACTGCTTAACTGGGAGGCAAAACTTGATATTGACAAGATGTGTGCTGACAGTTGGAATTTTACTATTAAAAATCCGGAGGGTATGTGATGAAGCATATAGTTATTGAAGGCATGATGTGTGAGCACTGTGCAAACACAGTGAAGAAAGCACTTGAAGAACTTGGCGGAAAAAATATATCGGTGGATCTTGAGGGTGGATTTGCAGATGCAGAGATCGATGCTCCCGATAATCAGATCATCTCACGAATCGCCGAAGAAGATTTTGAAGTAAAGGAAATCAGGTGAATTTAAGGGACACTGAAATGTGTCCCTTTTGAGTTTACAGATAGAATTTGGAGTTGGTATTATGGATATAACATCAGAACTTATACAAAATGTCAGGAATGCCGAAAGCCCGGAGCAGCTTCTCGAAATTGCACGGGCAAATGATGCGAACATTTCTCTCGCTGATGCACAGATGATATTTTCAGCTATGCAGGAGGGTACATTAAAAACGGACAGCTGAGCGAAAACTCAGCTGTCCGTTCGATTGAAAGGAAGAAATTACTGAATCTATTCATGAGCGATTCAGAACAGAACCGCTCATGATAATTACGGCTGTTATTTTACGTTTTTAATTTCAGGGAGGAAAATTGACGTATGAAAAAACAGAAAGAAAAAGATCATTCTGAACTATAACAACCACGAATATGCGTTATTTATTGTTTTGCTGTTGCAATTTCTCTTGCAATGGCTGCACTGTCTCTTACGTTGACATCGCCGTCACCGTTAAAATCTGCCCATGCAGGGAGATCTGAACCGTTTGAACCGGTGGAGAGAAGTCTTGAAATGTACGCAGCATCTCTGACATTAAGCTCATTATCGCCATTTGCATCACCAAGCTGCCGGTTGACAGTATAGCAAATACTGCATTTTTCTACCGCAGTATCGCCCTTTGTACACCTTGCGAAAACCTCCGGTTCAAGGGTGAAAATGTATTCACTTGCAGCATCTTGAGGAATATTAAACAAAATGCTCACAATAGTTCCGTCTTCAATGGGGGAACCATCGTTTGTATAAACTACAATGTTCATATAACCCTCGTCAGCAAAAGCTTTGGAGGAAACACTGAGATTTGGTATAGTTGTCAAAGCCTTCTGCATGTTGATTTCGGAGTCGCCATAATCAAGTCTGAGTTGTGCTGATTCAAAGTCATTTCCAGCGCTTACATCGATTTTTAATTCGATCAGCTGACCAGCTGCACAATCACAGTCATCTCCCATTGAAATGCAGCATTCACTATCGGCTGCCACAGGTGATGACACAAGACAAGCCAGACATGAAACCGATATTAACATAGATAAGGCTCTTCTGATATTTTTCATAACTATCCCACCCAGCAATAAAGAGAATATGCAGACAGTTATTCAAAACCACACTGCATCACTTACTGTCATAGCTTCATTATAGCAGAATATAAGTCTGATGTCAACAATTTTACGGCATATTCTACCAAAATGACATAATAAGTAGATAACTTTTGTTAAAAATGACCAGTGGGGCGATTGCGTATATTTGACTATACAAAGTAAAAAGCACCCTGTTAAAGAGTGCTTTTTACCCGTTTGGTATAGAGAAAGAAAAAACAATGAAGATACCGTAAATTCCAACACGTATCTAAATCGCCGGATATAATCATTCATTTTCGCTTTCAAGACAATCCCTGCACATACCCTCAATGGCTAATGATGTACAGTTAATCCTGAAGCCGGTTTTGTTGTAAATATTGCGCTGAATCCATGGGAGTTCTGAAATATAGACATCCATGATCTTTCCGCACTTAGTACACACAAGATGCTGGTGCTCGGCAAGGGTCCCGTCAAAACAATCTGAGCCGTTGGGAATGCTGATTTTTTTCAGCATGTTATTTTTGACAAGAGCATTCAAGTTTCTGTAAACAGTTCCGAGACTCAACTCCGGACACTCCTCTTTGAGGAGATTATAAATATAGTCTGCATCAGGATGAACTTTGTGTTCAAGAACCGCATTGAGAATAAGCTCTCTCTGCCTGGAATACCGCATGTCACCACTCCTAAATTAGATGTCGGCATTCGGAATATGCTTATGTCAATATTATAGCAAAAAATACGTCCCTTGTCAAGTGTTTTTGGAAGAAACAACGGTAAATTTCAAAAAATATTTTTTATTACTTATATTAAACTATGCTAATCCGCTGGCTCTGGAAGAAAACATGACATAAGGAAAACGGAGAGGCAGTAACCTCTCCGTTTACAGCAGATATTATAGAATAAATCCTTTTGCTCTCATAGCGTCGATGGCGTCAGCAAGTACTGCGGCATTTGTACTTGAAACGGAATGAAGTAGATATATTCCGCCCCCGTGGGCAGATGATACTATCTTTTCAAGCGCCTGTGACGGATCGGGCTGTGCATCGGTTTTCCAGTCTACATAGGCAAAACTCCACATTAAAGTCTTATATCCAAGTTTACTGCATTCCTGAAGCATTTCTTCCGAATATTCACCGCATGGAGGACGCAAATACTGCATTTCGTAACCATATTTGTCCAGAACAAAATTATGCAGACTCATTATTTCCTCACGCAGCTCATCTCCGTTCAGTTCCGGGAGAGAGGCATGGGTCATGCCGTGATTTCCTAAAACGTGCCCTTCATCGATCATACGCCTTACGAGAGCATCCTCTTTTTTGGCATAGTCACCTGTAAGAAAGAAAATTGCCTTGACGTTCTTTTCCTTCAATACGTCAAGAATCGGCTCTGTAAAGCCATTTTCATAGCCCTGATCAAAGGTCAGGATTATTCTGTTCTCATCGTTTGATAAAGCGTAGGCGTCGTACCTGCTGTATTGTGAGTTGAAATCCGCTGCACCTATGGGACAGTTATTACCGTCAACAGCTGTTCCCTGCCCGTATCCAAGCTTTTCAGAGGCTTCAGCCTGTATAGCCGGAAAGGGCAGCATAGCAGCAGCCAAAGCAGCGGCTGTAATTGAAAAAGAATATTTCATTACTGTCACCTCATGTCGCACTGTATTACTCAAAGCTGCGACAGTAAAAGTATCTGCATAACCGGCGAAAATATTTGCGGTAAAAACTGTTTTTAAGTTAAATTTCTTATGTAATGAAACAAATACTGCTGTGCAATACCTTCAATGCCCTTTGTGCAGTCAGGAAGTCCGTCCGGATAATATTTTTCCATAACACGTTTTATCCACACGTCAACCGGAAACGCCTCTGTGCGGTACATACCAAAAAGCAGTACACACTCTCCGACCTTCGGACCCACGCCTTTTATGGTCAGAAGAGTTTTTCTTGCCTGATCAATGGGCATGTTTTTTATGCTTTCAGGGTCAGTTTCTCCGGACGCAGTCTTTACCGCTGCATCGATAATATATTTTGCACGGAATCCGGCACGGAGATATCCTAAACCTTCGACAGTTTCACAGGATAATTCAGCGGCAGAGGGAAAGTGTCCGTAATGCTCACAGAGCCTTGAAATGATCCCCTTGATACGGGGAATGTTGTTATTCTGGGATATAATAAATGAGCAAAGCGACTCCCAGAAATCCTGTTTTAAAAGCCGTATGCCACCGGCAAAATCACAGGCTTTTTTCAGCGTTTCATCCTGAGAGAGCCGTTTTTTGATTTCGCCGTAATCAGTGCTGAAATCAAAATAATCTGTCCAGACATTTTCAAAATCCCCGGCTGTTGTATTGTGAAAAATAAATTTATCGCCGATTTGTGAAATAGTAAGGGGAGTATTTAAAAACGCTCCGCTGTATGTACATTCATATTCAGACGGGACTTTCTCCCATCTGAATGCCTGACCGCAGTCAAGTGTTTCGTCAAGATCGAAATCGGGGCATGTAATTTCAATGTTATTTCCGTTTACAGTATAATTCATAAAATTCACCATTTAATATTAATATTAGGGAAGCACTGATTAAATCTGGTGCGCAGATTGCGCAGTCAGATTTTTCGGCTGATTGCATAGAAATTTCGCAGGCATACTGGCGTACCCCAAGGGCACTTCCTCCGGGCGTATGTCAAGAAATTTATGTGTGATATGACGGAAAATATGCAAGCAAGATGTGTGCCAAGCCGACAGGCGTGATTTAATCAGTGCTCCCTTAGTGTATAAGACCATTATAACCCGAAGAAATGATATTTACAAGCTTTTTCTGTTGACATTTTTTAAATTACATTATATAATCTGTATATGGATCTGAAAATTAGTCAGATACTTTTTCTGAATGAAATGGAGAAAATCATGAAAATAAAAGGAACAGCAGCGGCCTTGCTGCTATGCTGTATTATTGCCGTTTTACCGGCATGCAGCGGAAATTCTGAGGAAACCAACGGAAATGCTCCCGACGAGCTTTCATCCCAGACAGCAGAGGACGGAGAGGCTGGGGACAGTCCTCAAGAGACCACAGAGGAACAGCTTAAACCCCGTGACAGGGAAGCGGACACAGACAGCCAGTATGTTTTTGACGATGGGGGGATTTTAAGCGACGGGGAATACGATTCACTGAACAGTTATGCGGCATGGCTTTCCAGAACCTTCAAGATCAATGCGGCAGTAGTTCTGACCGATGATATAGGCGGCAGCGAACCTGCTGACTATGCAAAAAACTGCTATGAGAGCAATTATACTGGAGACGGTATTTTATTCCTGATAAACAATGATACCAAGGAGGATTATCTCTACAGGCGGGGGTTTACAGCCGGATTTATGACGGACAGTGAAACGCAGATGCTTTTTGCCGAAATATCACCGATGCTCGCTCTGGGGGAATATGTTACCGCTGCGGAGAGAGTTCTTGAGAAGGCAGAGCTTTCACTTCCGGAATATTTTACCGACCGGTCGGGAACGCTCCGGACAGAGGAGATCGCTGCCTATAATGACGCACTTGAACAGGCAGCCGGGGAAAATTCTCTTAACATATATTATGTAAAGGGGACCGGCGAGGAGGAAATGGAGGATTTTGCAAAGAAACGATTCGGAGTTTTCTATGACAGCGGTGCGGATGCGGCAATGCTTACTGTTGCAGCGGATAACGGAGATGTATATCTCAGTGCGTCCGGCAGTCTGGAATATATGCTGGACAGCAAAGCAGATATAGAAAGTGCAGTAAAGGAATGCTATAATGAAGAAACAGGATTTGATATGGCAAAGGCCGTGGAGCGCTTCATAGGGTTTGCAGAATAATCGGAGGATATTATTGCTCCTCCAATTAACTACTGAACTTTCTGCTTGCTCTAAAGCTGAAATCTTACGTCAGAAAAACTTGCAATACGTCAGTATTCCTGCGTTTTTCTTCCTTAGCTTTCAACTTTAGTCCTGCGCATAAATTTTCAATAGTTAATTGGTGGAGCAATATCTTATATTTTTTTTGATTTAGGCATTGCTTTTTTTGTCAGTTTGAGTTATAATAGTAATGTAATATTAAGGCAACACCGCACAATTAACGGCTGTCGCCTTTGCCGCACATCTGCTTGCAGATTTTCCGTCATATCACACAAAAATCTCTTGACATACGCCAGTATGCCTGCGAGCTTTTTATGCAATCTGACAAAAAATCTGACTGCGCATCTGTACGACAATAATTATGCGGTATTGCCTTAAAAAACCATTTAGGAGGACATAAAATGTTAGTATCAGCTAAGGAAATGCTTAATAAGGCAAGAGAAGGAAAGTATGCCGTTGGTCAGTTCAACATCAACAACCTTGAATGGACAAAGGCTATTCTCCTTACAGCTCAGGAGAACAACTCACCGGTTATTCTCGGCGTTTCAGAAGGTGCCGGCAAATACATGTGCGGCTACAAGACTGTTGTCGGCATGGTTAAGGGAATGCTCGAAGAACTCAATATTACAGTTCCGGTTGCACTTCACCTCGACCACGGCTCATTTGACGGCGCAAAGGCTTGTATCGAAGCAGGTTTCTCATCTGTAATGTTTGACGGTTCACACTATCCTATCGACGAAAACATTGCTAAGACAAAGGAACTTGTTGAAACATGCAATAAGCTTGGTCTTTCACTTGAAGCTGAGGTAGGCTCTATCGGCGGTGAAGAAGACGGCGTTATCGGCGCAGGCGAATGTGCAGATCCTGAAGAATGCAAGGCTATCGCTGATCTGGGCGTAACAATGCTTGCGGCAGGTATCGGCAATATCCATGGCAAATATCCTGAAAACTGGGCAGGTCTTTCCTTTGAAACACTTGAAGCTGTAAAGAACAAGGTTGGCGATATGCCTCTCGTACTCCACGGCGGTACAGGTATTCCGGAAGACATGATCAAGAAGGCTATTTCTCTCGGCGTTGCCAAGATCAACGTTAATACAGAGTGCCAGCTTGCATTCCAGGCTGCTACAAGAGAATATATCGAAGCAGGCAAGGATCAGCAGGGCAAGGGCTTTGACCCGAGAAAGCTTCTCGCTCCTGGCTTTGAGGCTATCAAGGCAACAGTTAAGGAAAAGATGGAACTTTTCGGTTCTGTTGGCAAGGCTTGATTGTATTTCGCCTGAAATTAGTATTATTGTATATTTCAACACCGTGGTACTTAGCTGTACTGCGGTGTTTTGTTATTATTGACTTTTTTTGAGCCGTTTTTTTGTGAATTATTTTGCCTGAAGGCTATTTAATTTTGTAAAAAAGTTTCGATGTATATGATAGTGACTCTAATTTCTAAGTTGAGGAGACAACAATGGGGATTTCTATCAGGACAAACAGTTCAGCAAATAAATCCTGCCTGAATCTCAAGCGTAACAGCAAAAAAAATTCAAGTGTGCTTGAAAAGCTTGCTTCGGGTTATAAGATAAACCGTGCTGCTGATGACGCGTCAGGTCTTGGTATTACTGAAAAAATGAGGGCGCAGATAACTGCCCTCGATACATATTATGATAATTCTGAAAACGGTATTTCACTTATTCAGACTGCGGAAGGCGCTATGGCTGAGATAAGCGATATGCTGCAAAGAGGCGTGGAGCTTTCGGAGAGAGCGGCAAACGGTATTTTTACAGATACAGAAAGAGAAATAATCCAGACGGAGATCGATGAGCTTTGCTCGGAAATCGACCGTGTATCTGATACCGCAAATTTTAACCATTTGCTGCTTTTAAAGGGCAAGACAGGTGTAAGCAGAGCGGTTGAAAAAAGTCCTCCTAAAATAGTGGGCGGACTTCCGTCATGGGCAACTATTGATACATTGTCAGCAGCTTCCGGGACATTGGGTGATAAATATGTTGATTCCACCGGGACTCACTGGGCTGCTTATCTGGATTTTTCGGCGTTTAATCCGGCTGATATTCAGGCATCTGTAAACACCGGCTTTTATACCACCTGCTGTACCTGCGACAATCATTACAGTATCAGGTTTACTGCTGATACCACAAGCTCTGTTGAACAGAGCGGACGTCACTATATTTATAATGTCGGAATCGGAAATGCGAAAACTGCCGATGATGTATATGATGCTATTATATCCGCAACAAATGGTCAGCCAAATAACCATTATACTAAAATAACTAAAGATAATGGAAAATTAGTTATTTACGACTATCGTACTTATGTTAATCCTTCGAAATCAAGCAGCCGTGGTCTTTTTGGTGAAGGTGTTGCTATTGATGGTGAGCTGACACCAATCAGTATCCCACCCTGTATTTCCATTAATGCAGGAGAGGACAGACCGGGAAAAATACTCATTGGTCTTCCGGATATTTCAAGCAATGTTCTGGGCGTGTCTACTGCCAGTGTGCTGACTACTGATGATGCGGCGGATGCCATGCAATCATTCAGAGATGCTATAGATTATGTATCTCTTAACAGGGCAAATCTGGGTGCATACCAGAACAGACTTGAACACACTATAGAAGATCTTAGTACAGCTTCTGAGAATGTTTCGGCAGCAAAAAGCCGTATTAAGGATACAGATATGGCAAAAATGATGATGGAGTATACTCAGAACAATGTACTGATCCAGGCAGCACAGGCAATGCTTGCACAGGCGAATACTCAGCCGCAGAGTGTTCTCCAGCTTATTCAGTAATATAAATATTAATGAAAAAGACCCCGCCTCTGAGAAGAGACGGGGTCAGACTGTAGAAAAACCTTAAAACAAACGAGCGAGCATTGCTCGCCCGAATACTTGAAAATGAACTTTTTATATTACGCTTTTTCTTTTTCCTCAGCCTGCTTTTTTGCAAGTGCTCTTGCTTCTTCAACAAGCTTATCCAGTTTTTTCTTGATCTTTTCTTCCCTTGTAAGATTATAGGCAATGCTGTAATAGAAAAGTGATTCCTGAGGATGGGCGTTATGCTCAACGCAGTATTCACCGAGAGAATATGCCATATTGACAACGACCATATTAGGGCCTTCCTTGATATTGTACTTTGCAAATGCCTTTTCAATATCCGCCTTTGCAGGAGGATCCACCTGTTTTCCTTTGAGCATCGCAATATGCTGTATCTCGCCTGTTACACGCTCATTAGGGAAGTACAGCATGCTTGCATAGTAAAATGCTACGGCAGAATCATAATCCTTGATATCTATGCAGTAATAGCCAAGATTGCAGTAGCATCTTGCAATTTCCTCCGGACTTGAGGTTATAGGAAGTGTCTCCTTTATAGTATAAAGAAGCTTTGCCGGCTGGTGCAGCATTTTATACGTTTCTGCAAGCTCAAACCTAGGACCGATATTTACAGGATTGAAGCTGATAGCTTTTTCCAGAACGCCGACAGCCTCCTCCGGCTTCCTCATTTCAACAAGGATATATCCGTATGCGGTAAGGTATGTACAGATGTCGTATGGTGTTCTTGCAAACTGTTCCTTTGGCTTGTAAAGCTCCATGAAGAGATATTCATCAAAACGGTTTCTGAAAGAATACATACTCTGGTTCTGAGGATTTTTTCTGAAAGCGTCAGCTCGTTCTTCTATTCTTTTCATAAGCTCAGCTGATTCCTCAAGCTTGCCTTCTTTAAAGAGGTTGTTTGCGTCGTTAAACACCTGGTCAAGACGCTTGTCCCCGATAAACATGGTTTCTTTGAGGTATTGTTTTTTGTCCTCCGGAACAAGGTCAAAGGTCATGTCACTTATTGCGGAGAGTATCTCCTCAGCGTTTTCGTGGTCACGGTACTTCATAGCCTGCTGCTGAAGATAGTCAGCGTCCGCCATGGTTTCACCGGTGAGATTTTTTCTGATTTCTTCTATTATATCATTTACCATTGCAATTTTCTCCATTCATAATAATACACAATCTATTATACAACATTTTCAATAAAAAATCAATACGGAAATTGCAAACTTATAGTAAAAATTTAGCAGCCTTAATGCTTTGACATTTTGGCTATTTCAAGCAGACGTGCCGGAGTTATATGGAGTACATTTTGCGAAAATTTTGCAGTCTTATCAATTACTGCGGAAAATCCGGGGCGGTATTTTTTTACAAATTCCCCGGCATAGATCATGATCTCGCCGTTAAAGCCCTGCTTGAATCTGTAAACTCCATAATTCGGATGAGTATCATCCTTATAATATGGAATACCCTGAAAATCGTATATTTCACAGCCGCTTTCAACAGCATCACAGATCATAGTCCACTGCATAAGATAGTTTGGCATAAGATTTCTCATTTCTGATGATGAAGCGCCGTATACATAACAGGATTTTCCGGCATAAACCACTGAAATTGCACCGGACAACGGCGTTTTATTGTAATAGCACATATAAAGCCTGCAATGCCCTTCCAGCGACGTAAGCATACGATAAAAATATTCCCGGCTTCTTATGGGAAATCCGTCACGTTTTCCTGTTTCTTTCATAAGCCTGTAAAAGTCGTTGAGAGCCTCTGTACCGCAAACTCTGCATTCGACCCCTCTCCGGCCTGCAAGGCGGATGTTATATCGCCACTTTTTATGAAAGCTGCTGAAAATTTCATCACAGCTCCTGCCGTCGATTTTAAGAATATAATTGTTCCTCGCCTGAATGGTAGTAAGCTCCGGGGCGTCCGGGATAAAATCAAAGCCGAAGCTTTTGAAAACTTCAATTTCTTCTTTGTCATTTTCGGTTATTATGGGGTCGATCCTCAGTTCATAGCTGTTGTAACGCCGGCTGAGTGTGTCAGCAGCAGAAAAAATGTCCTGAAGAGCTGCTGTATCTCTGAAATCACATACCGGTCCATGAGGGGAGTACAGAAATGTACAGCCAAGAAACGGTATTTTCCTTATAAGGAACAGTGCCGCACCTCTGATTCCGCCGTCACTGTCTCTGGAAATCACGGCTTCATGCTCCCATTCGGGTTTTACTTCTGCCCAATTAAGTGACTGCATGAAGCATCCGTTCCTGTGGCCGGACACAAAATTCTCGTACTCTATTAATACTTTGGCGTCTTCTCTATCTAATATCTCGTACATGATGTCTCCTTATAAACATTATAGCATGAATGTTTGTCTGCAGCGCTGAATCACCATTCTGTATATTAGACATGAAAACCGTCGGAAAGGTTTCGCTGCTGTAAATTTATGCAGGAACTCCGGTGTTCATTAGAATATGTCAATGCGTCACATAAAATGAAAGGAGCCTCAGCGGCTCCTCTCAATTCATATGCCATTTATTTAAGGCGACAGCTGTTAATTGTGCGGTGTTGCCTTAAACCTCTTTAGTCTCAGTGCATTTGCAAGTACCGAAACGGAGCTGAAGCTCATACACGCAGCGGCGATCATGGGGTTAAGCAGCGGACCACCGAAGATGTGAAGTACACCCATTGCAACGGGTATTCCGAGTATATTATACCCGAACGCCCAGAACAGATTCTGCTTTATATTTCTTATTGCCGCACGGCTCAGCCTTATTGCAGTATCCACACCCTCTATACCGTCCTTCATAAGGACAATATCAGCGCTTTCAATGGCAACATCCGTCCCGGAACCTACAGCGATACCAATATCCGCCTGTGACAGTGCAGGGGCGTCGTTGATCCCGTCTCCTATCATGGCTGTGATCTTTCCGTTTTGCTGAAGCTCCTTTATTTTCTGGACCTTGTCTGTGGGCAGTACTTCATAAATTACATCGGAAATGCCTGCCGCTCCGGCAACGGCAATGGCAGTCTGCTTATTGTCTCCGGTCAGCAGCACCGTATTTATACCGCTGCTTTGCAGGCGTTTAATGATTTTCGGACTGTTTTCCCTTATGGCATCGGAAATTGCAATGACACCTACCGCACGTCCGTTTTCTGCGCATATGACCGCTGTTTTTCCAGCGTCAGAAAGGCTTTTAAAAATTTCAATAATGTCGCTGGTATCAATATCAAACCGGCTTGCCATACGCAGATTTCCTATTATAAATTCTTTTCCGTCGATGACCGCCCTTATTCCCATACCCGATATGGCTTCAAGGCTCTCGGGTTTACGTATATTAATATGCTTCTTCTCAGCTTCCTTTACTATGCTTTCCCCGATAGGATGCTCTGAACCCTTTTCGGCAGAAGCGGCGTATGAGAGCAGCTCGTTTTCATCCCACAGGGCGGAATAGATATCTGTTACCACCGGTACACCGCAGGTTATAGTGCCGGTCTTGTCAAATACTGCCGTATCTGTCTTGTGGGCATTTTCAAGGACATCTCCGCCTTTTATCAGTATACCGTTTTTTGCACCCTGTCCGGTTGCTATCATAATGGCGGTAGGGGTTGCAAGTCCCAGTGCACAGGGACAGGCTATGACCAGAACCGAAACAAATATGCTTATACAGAAGTCGTTACTCTCTCCGGCAATTTTCCAGCCCACAGCGGCAAGTACCGCAAGCAGTATGACCACAGGCACAAACCATGCCGAAACCTTGTCGGCAAGTCTTGCGATTGGTGCCTTGCTGCCCTGGGCTTCCTCCACAAGCTTTATTATCTGTGCAATAGCCGTATCCTTTCCGACCTTTTCGGCGGTATACTCAATATATCCGTTTTTGTTTATGGTTGCTCCGGTTACTCTGTCTCCCACATTTTTAATGACCGGCATGCTTTCTCCGGTAAGCATGGATTCATCCGCCGATGAGCTTCCGAGGGTTATTACGCCGTCAACCGGGAATTTTTCCCCCGGCTTGACTATAACAGTATCTCCCGGTTTTACAAGCTCCGATTTCACCTGGATTTCCCTGCCGCTGCGGCGCACCATTGCAATTTTCGGTGAAAGCTCCATAAGCTCCTTTATTGCCTGGGATGATTTCCCTCTGGACAGGGCTTCAAGAAATTTTCCAAGGGTGATGAGAGTAAGTATTACCGCCGCAGATTCAAAATACAGTTCCATTGCAAGATGGGTCTGCCCGTTCCTGATACGGTTTATGGCGTAGAGTCCGTAAATTACCGATGCAAGAGTACCTACAGCTATAAGACTGTCCATATTAGGACTGAGCCTTACGAGGTTTTTTATGCCCCTGAGATAGAACATACCCCCTGTGATCATAACAGGAATAGTCAGGCACAGCTGCAGCGCTGCAAAATTCAGCGGATTTATCATAGGGTCAATAATTTCCGGAAGCGGCATTCCCACCATATGCCCCATGCTTATTATGAGAAGCGGTATTGTAAAGGCGGCTGATATTACAAATCGTATCAGCAGCTTTTTGTGGGGTGGTATGACCTTTTTGTCTTTCTTTTCAGCAATGCCGTAGCCGGCTTTTTTTATTGCGGCAGCAATGTCGTTTTCGTTTATTTTTTCCTGACTGTAGCTTACAAAAAGCTTTTCAGCGGCAAAGTTGACATTTGCCTGTTCTATTCCCTCAAGCCTGCTGAGAGTCCTTTCAATTCTTCCGGCGCATGCCGAACAGGTCATGCCGGTTATTTTAAAGCTTTTTTCCATAGCTGTTTCCTTTCGTTAAGAGGCTGTCAAGCACGGTAATTATGTGTTATTAATAATGTAATTATGCCCCCTTTTTAAAAAAATACCAGATATATCAGAGGGTTTTCACATAAACGTATCCACAGGTTTTCAGGTATATCTTTTTGGTGAATACGTTCTGAAATCCCCGCTTCGGCGGAGTGGTATCAGTAAAATGACTGTAAAAGCTGAAAAAAAACATTTTTCACATTGCATTGACGGTTAAAATGTGTTAAAATAAGCATGAACAGGTATTGAATACATTTAAGGAGAATAGTTTATGAACGAAACAGTATTATGGTATGAAAGCGCAGCGCAGGATTTCAGCAGCGCACTTCCGGTGGGAAACGGCAGAATAGGCGGTATGATCTATGGAAAACCCTATAATGAGATCATCAGCATCAACGAGGATTCGGTATGGTCAGGGGGAAAGAGAAGCCGCATCAATCCCGATTCAGCTGAGGGACTTGAGGAGATACGAAAGCTTATCGATGAGGGAAAATTAAAAGAGGCTGAACAGATCGCCTACAGAAAGGTTCAGGGCGTGACCCCGGAAAGCAGGCATTATATGCCTCTTGCAAATCTTCATATTGATATGGAAGCCTCCGGTGTTGCAAAGGAATACAAACGTGGACTTGATCTTGAAAACGCATCGGCGTTTGTTGAGTTTGTTTCCGGCGGGGTAAAATACAGACGTGAAATTTTTGTTTCGGAGCCGGACGGAGTAATGGTCATAGGCTTTACAGCGGAGGAGGGAAAACTTGATTTTTCCGCTTATCTGAGCTGCAGTGAGGATTACTATGACAATAACCGCCCTGTAAAGGACAATATAATTTTACTGACCGGCTCATTCGGCGGTGTTGACGGAATACGCTACGGTGCGGCGCTGTCAGCCTCTGCCCAGGGAGGAAGTGTACGGACAGAGGGCGGAAAGCTTTATGTTGAGGATGCCGAGGAGGCGTTTATAGTTCTCGCTGCAAGGAGCAGCTATTATGCCGGCGAAGCCTTTGACGATGCAGCGGTTATGGACGCCGAATATGCCCTTGACTGTTCCTTTGACGAGCTGAGATACAGACATGTATGCGACTATAAGGCACTTTTTGACCGTGTCAGGCTTAGTCTCAATGACAACAGCGATGACGGAGCTGGACTCCCTACTGATGAGCGTATAATGAGAATGAGGGGCAACGACCTTGACGACAAGGAATGTGACAGCCACATTCACGATAACGGTCTTATGACCCTTTACTTTAATTTTGCACGTTATCTTATGATATCTGCAAGCCGCAGCGGCACGCTTCCCATGAACTTTCAGGGTATATGGAATGAGGACATGAATCCATACTGCGGTTCAAGATATGAGCTTAACGTCAACACTGAGATGGATTACTGGATAGCAGAAAGCTGCAATCTCAGCGAGTGCCATGAGCCGCTTTTTGACCTGCTTGAGAAGATCAGCGAAAACGGACGTGAGACTGCTGAAAAAATGTACGGCTGCAAAGGCTTTGTCTGTCACAGCGCTACCGACCTGTGGGGAGATACGGCTCCTCAGGGAACAGAGAGTCCCTCATCACTATGGTGTATGGGAGGGGCATGGCTGAGTCTGCATATATTTGAACGCTATGAGTATACTCTGGACAAGGATTTTCTGGAAGAGAAGTATCCGATAATGCATGATGCGGCATTATTCTATACGGAATATCTCCGTGAGGACAGCAAGGGAAGGCTTGTTGTAAGCCCTTCGGTTTCTCCGGAAAATGCATATAAAACTGAAAAGGGCGCAGTGGGAACTCTGTGCAGCGGCGCTTCTGTTGACAGTCAGATTGTAACTGTACTGTTTGAGGATGTAATAAAGGCGTCGGAAATTCTCGGCACTGATGAGGAATTTGCCGGAAAGCTTAAAGAACTGCTTAAAAAGATACCTCAGCCGGAGGTTGGAAAATTCGGTCAGATAAAGGAATGGACGGAGGACTATGACGAAACGGATACCGGTCATAAGTTCGTTTCGCATCTCTTTGCACTCCATCCGGCACATATCATAACTCCGGACAAGACCCCCCGGCTTGCCGACGCTGCAAGAGCAACACTTATCCGCCGTCTTGTTCATGGGGGAGGTCATGCCGGTTTCAGCCGTGCATGGGTGACAAATATGTGGGCAAGGCTTTACGACAGCGATATGGTATATGAAAATCTCCAGAAGCTTGTTGCATACTCTACCAATCCGAATATGTTTGACGGACAGCCGAGAATAAGAGTTGACGGAAATTTCGGTGGAGCATCTGCTATGGTCGAGGCACTGATGCAGAGCAGCATTGATGAAATAATCCTTCTTCCTGCGCTTCCCAGCGAATGGAGATCCGGTGAGATAACCGGAATTCGTGCCAAGGGCGGCTTTGAAGTGTCTATTAAATGGGCGGACGGAAAGCTTTTGCAGTCGGATATAAAATCGCTCTGCGGAAGCAGGTGTACTGTCCGTGCAAATACGGTCATCAGCGTTTCCTGTGACGGAGAAAACGTCAATTCCACCCAGTCGGAGGGAACAGTTTCCTTTGACACCGAAGAGGGACATGTTTATTCAATAAGGAGCTGACATAAAAGGTATGAGAAAATACAGAGCCGTTGTGCTGCTGCTTTCTGCGGCATTGATATTTACAGCCTGTGAGGACATTTCGCAGGAGCCGCTGGATAAAAGGGAATATCCGGTTGAGACAACATCAGCGGCAGAGGAGGAAACGGCTGCATATACCGAGTATGCGGCGGAGGTCCCGGAAATAGTCACTGCGGAAGCCAGCATGACTATTCAGGCGGAGGAGTGCAAGCTTAACGGAAGTCTTTATGTGGCTGATAAAAGAAGCGGTTATTCCGGCGACGGATATGTCAGCGGATTTTACGGAGGTTCGGCGGATTACCTTGTCATTCCGGCAGATATACCGGCGTCGCAGCATTATGATATAACGATATGCGTTGCGGCTGATACCCATGTGACCAACAGCATTTCAGTAAACGGGGATGATATAGGCGATTTTGAGATCGATGGGGAGGACGGCAAATTCGTCCGTGTCACATTTTACGGTACCTTTATAGAGGAGGGCGAGGCTCTTATTCAGATAAATAAGGGCGACAATGAATTTGACGTAGATTATATTGAGATAAATAATAATCAGGATATCTATGAAAGCAGTCTTGAAATTGAAGCTGAACCGGTGTCGGAGAAAAGCTCTTATGAGGCGAGGGATCTGCTCAGGTATTTCAAGGAAAATCTGGGGGAAAATATTATAACCGGTCAGTATGCTTCGGACAGCAAAAACCTCGAAATGGAGTTGATATATAAAACTACCGGAAAATATCCCGCAATAAGATTCGGGGATATCGGAGGATACGCACAGGGTGAACCGCCTATGGACAGTGAGATAAAGGCGGCTCTTGACTGGGACGAAAGAGGCGGTATAGTCGGTTTTATGTGGTACTGGAATTCGCCCTCTGACGACTCATCAGTATACGCAAAGGACACTGCATTCAGCCTTGAAAGCGCCGTTACTGAAGAGGATATAGCAGAGCTTGGAATATCCGATATACAGGAGCTTTGCAGAGAGGGAAAAATAAGCCGGGAATGTCTTGCACTGGTGGAGGATATCGACAAGGTTTCAGCAGGTCTTTCCGAGCTTGCTGAAAATGGTGTTCCGGTGCTCTGGCGTCCGCTCCACGAAGCCGGCGGCGGCTGGTACTGGTGGGGGGCAGATGGTGCAGAGCCGTATATATGGCTTTATAATCTCATGTATGACAGAATGACTAAGTATCACGGTCTGGATAATCTTATCTGGATATGGAACGGTCAGAGCGAGGAATATCTGGTGGATGAGGACAGGTATGATATTGCTGCCATCGATATTTATCTTGCACCGAACACTGCCTTCGGAAGCCGTTCAGAGCAGTATCACTGGCTTATGAAGATAACCGAAAGCAAAAAAATGATAGCTCTCAGTGAATGCAGCAGCATTCCGGGAATAAATGAAATGCTCAGAGATAATTCAGTCTGGTCGTATTTCGGACTGTGGTACGGTGATTACCTTTCAGGAAATGAGGGAAATCCTGACGAAGTGTATACAACTACAGAAGATCTGATAAGGATGTATAATGCGGAAAATTCCATAACCCTTGATGAATATGCAGGGGTTTACGGACATCAGTAAATAATTTCCCCATAGCTGTGAATATTACAAAAAGCCCATGATTCAGATGGAATCATGGGCTCTTTGCTCTGAGGCTGATAAAATTAATCACCAAAGGAAATACCGAGATTTCTTGCTGTTTTAACAAGCTGGTCGGAAGGGTCTACAAACTTTGTTTTTCCTGCTACATCTACAAGTTTGTTCGAAGTTATCTTACCGCCGATCTTGGCAACAGTTCTTCCGTATTTCTCCTGTGAGATCAGTTTGGCAGCGTGTACGCCGAACTGAGTCGCAAGGATCCTGTCGTAAGCGCTGGGGCTTCCTCCTCTTAGCATATGTCCAGGAACGCATGCTCTTGTTTCAAGTCCGGTTTTTTCCTGTATCTGAGCGGCGATCCGGTTGGTTGCAGTCACGATACCTGCTTCGGCACGGAGCTTTGCACGCTCTTTCTTCTTGAGCTTTGCTTCTTCCTTGTCGAAAACGCCCTCCGCAACGGCAACAATGGAAAAGTTCTTTCCGCTTTCGCTTCTCTTTATGACGGATTCGCACACCCTGTCGATGTCATAGGGTATCTCCGGAATGAGGATGATATCTGCACCGCCGGCAATTCCGGCATTGAGAGTAAGCCAGCCGGCTTTATTTCCCATAATTTCGCAGAGGAGTATTCTCGAATGACTGTTTGCCGTTGTGTGGAGTCTGTCAATGGCATCTGTTGCGATATCCACTGCCGAATGGAACCCGAAAGTAACATCGGTTCCGTAAATGTCATTGTCAATTGTTTTCGGAAGACCTATAACGTTAAGTCCTTCCTCTGACAGCAGATGGGAGGTTTTATGAGTGCCGTTTCCGCCGAGAGTCAGCAGGCAGTCAAGCTTCTGCTTCTTATAGGTTTCTTTCATATTCTTTACCTTGTCGACCTTATCATCGCCGATGACCTGCATCATCTTAAACGGCTGACGCTTAGTTCCGAGGATAGTTCCACCCCTTGTGAGAATTCCGGAAAATTCTTCCGGTCTCATGTCACGGCAGATGTTGTTGATAAGTCCGTAATACCCTTCTGCTATACCGACTATCTCAACATTATCCTGTCCCATCATTTCATAGCATGCCTTTGCAACACCTCTTATTGTTGCGTTGAGTCCCGGGCAGTCGCCCCCGCTTGTAAGAATACCAATACGTTTTCTCATTTTAACCTCCCTGCCGCTGAAAATTTCAGCGGGATATTTTTTGATCTGCATGGCTGAGTATAAGTCCTGCAATATGCCGGATACAAAGATAGTGATTGTATAAACACTATAACACTTTAATACTATTATATCAATTTTTATGTAAAATGTCAATAATCCTTTGGATATCTATCAAATATTTTTTGAATTTTCACTGATTGTTCACAAATCCGCATTATAATATAAAATATGGAACAATGTCTGAAAGGTACGTACCTTTTCCGGGACTGCAATATGTCAGCCGGATATGCCTGAAATCCCTGCTGCTGCCCGTGGGTTTCAGAGAGACTGAAAATATTCCGGGCGGCAGAATGGAGAAATTTATGGCAAAGATTCTTGTTGTTGACGATGAAATCAATATAAGGCGTGTTGTAAAGGAGTATGCCGAGTTCGAGGGTTATGAAGTATTCGAAGCTGAAAACGGCATGCAGGCTGTGGACATGGTAAAATCGGAGGATTATGATCTTATTATAATGGATGTAATGATGCCGAAGCTGGATGGATTTTCCACCTGCAAGGAAATCAGAAAATATAAATTTATCCCTGTTATTATGCTTTCTGCAAGAGGTGAGGAATATGACAAGCTTTTTGGTTTTGAGCTGGGAATAGATGACTATGTGGTGAAGCCCTTTTCCCCGAAGGAGCTTATGGCAAGAATAAAGGTCGTACTCAACAGAAACGCTTCAAAGGAGCCTGAGATTCCACAGCGGCTTGTATTTGACGGACTTGAAATTGATCTGGCAGGACGTGAGGTATATGTGGACGGGGAAAGAGCATCTATGACTCCGAAAGAATATGACCTTTTGTTTTTCCTTGTAAAAAATAAAAATCTCGCCCTGACAAGGGACAAGCTTCTTGAGGAAGTCTGGGGTTATGACTTTTTTGGTGATGACAGGACTGTCGATACCCACATAAAAATGCTGAGAAACAGTCTTGGACCATACAGGAAATTTATAGTTACTCTGAGAGGAATGGGATATAAATTTGAATACAACTCCAATTAAAAAAATAGCCGGTTTCATGAGCCTTCGCATGAAAATATGGGAGTATTTCATATTTTTCATAGCGGTGGTTCTGGTTATGCTCTGGTTTTTTCAGATAGTTTTTCTTGAGAGATTTTATGAATCTATGAAGATCCATGATGTCAAGGATGCGGCAGTAGAGATCACAGAGCATTACGGTGACGAGGATTATAACAGCATGCTCACTAAGATCGCCCTTTCAAATGACATGTGTATTGATGTTGTGGACAGATACGGGAGGACTATTTATTCAAAGGACGCCCTTGGAAAAAGCTGTCTGCTTCACAGTCCCAATTCCGGCAATATAGATTTTTTGTATAAGCTCAAAAGCAGCGGAAAATCTGAAATCTATTACAAAATGTATAATGAACTGACAAACAGTGATATGCTGATCTATTCGTCGATAATCGGGAATCCGGATTCTCCTGACGGGTATGTACTTATAAATTCCCCCCTTGTTCCGGTGGAATCAACAGCAGCAATATTCAAAAAGCAGCTTTTTATTATAACCGTTTTTCTCCTTATTCTCAGCAGTGTGATCTCCTATTTTATGGCAAAGAAGATTTCGGAACCTATCGCAAAAATAACTAAGTCCGCAGAGCAGATGGCATCGGGAAATTATGAAATAGAGTTTGAGGCAAAGGGGTATGCTGAAATTCAGCGGCTTGCAAGTACTCTGACCTATGCAGGACAGCAGATATCCAAGGTTGACGCAATGCAGCGTGATCTTATAGCAAATGTTTCCCATGATCTGAGAACTCCTCTAACCATGCTGAAAGCCTATGCGGAGATGATAAGGGACCTTTCCGGAGATAATCCGGTAAAGAGAAACGAACATCTTGAGATCATTATCAATGAAACAGACCGTCTTGCACTTCTTGTAAATGACATGCTTGATCTTTCCAAGCTTGAGAGAGGAAATTTAAAGCTTAATTATTCCGAATTCAGTATAACCCAGCTTCTCGGGGATATTACGGCAAAATATGCCGGAATTTCCGACAAGCAGGATTACAATATAAGCTTTGAACCGGATGAAGATGTCACTGTAAGGTGTGACATTATCAAGATTCAGCAGGTTATCTTTAATCTGATAAATAACGCGGTAAATTATACCGGAGAGGACAAACAGGTTTTTGTAAGGCAGATAAATAAGAGTGATTGCGTCCGTATCGAGGTTGCAGACACCGGTGACGGCATTCCGGCTGACAAGATAAAGCTTATATTTGAAAAATATTACCGCTCTGAAAATCACAAGCGTGAGGTTGTTGGAACCGGGCTTGGACTTTCCATAGTCAAGGCTATACTCAAAAAGCATGAATATAATTTCGGAGTATTCAGCTCTGTGGGAGAAGGCTCTACTTTCTGGTTTGAGATAAAGGATATTGTAAAAAATGAGCCGGAGCCGGAAATTGTAAAGACTGAAAAAAATCACAAGATGTTTAAAAAGCACGAAAAAAATGACGAAAATAAGCAGAAATAAATTGGTCTGGTGAAAAATGTGTTCGTTGAAAGAATCTGACGCCCCGGGACAGTGTTCCCGGGGGTAATGTAAGGGATGCGGCGGCGGTCAGCAAATATCTGGCGGCAGGCAGTAATGAGAACAAGTTCTAAATAACAGCAATGCTTTCAGGTTTTTTTCAAGGCGCTTTCACACGGATTTCACAGTTGAAATCTATAATATAACCATACTCATTAAAAGAGTATGCAAGGTTTAGCATTCACCCCAATGTTAGACCCAAATCCCCAATAATCCCTATATCATGACAAGAAGTCCCCGAGAGGGGACTTCTTGTTGTCTTAATATTTGTTATATTAAAACCCCGGAGCGTTAAGAGCTTCGGGGCTGTTTTTGTGCATGAAGCACGAGAATATCATTTTTAAGAATATCAGTAGGTCCCTTCGGAATAATTACTTCCGTACCACGTTTAATTAATATTACAAGCTTGGAGGTTTCGGAGGAATAATCGGATATTTTCTTTCCGACCCATTTGCTTCCGGAGTAAACTTTTTCCTCCACAAACATTGCGTCCTCGCTGCTGCGGTATTCCCGGGCGCTTACTACCACAACATCCCCGGTTTTAATTTCAGTTTCACCATTGGGGATAATGCTTTCGCCGTTTCTCAGTATCAGTACAAAAAGCAGATCCGGCGGAATCGAAAGCTCACATATCTTTTTATTGCTCCAGGGGTGGGTGCCCTGAATGGTAAGCCTTATAAACTGTACTGCAAGCTCCTCCACATAGTCGTTGAATGTTTTCAGGACGTTTGAATTGTCATCAATCATATTAAGCTTTCTGGACATAAACGGAATAAGCGTTCCCTGAAGCAGGATCGAAATAAGAACTACGCAGAAAACGATATGGAAGATATCGTTGTTCAGCTCAGGAAGACACGCCACCGCCATTATTGAAAAAACGATTGACGCTGCCCCTCTGAGTCCCGACCATGACACCAGCAGCATCTGGTTCATACTGCATTTAAACGGCGACATCAGTACAAATATCGCAATCGGTCTTACAATGAAAATAAGGCACAGCGATATTGCAAGGGACGGCAGAAAAACTCCCGGAAGTGCTGAGGGGAATGAAAGCAGTCCCAGCAAAAAGAATACCAGTATCTGCATAAGTCCTGTAGTTCCGTCAAAAAAGTGAACCATCGGCTTTTTATTTTTTATGTCGGAATTTCCGAGAACGATTCCAACGATATATGTACTGAGATATCCGTTGCCGCCCACAGCCTCCGGAAGTGCAAAAGCAAGTACTGCCACCGCTGCAACAAATGCGGCATCAAAGCCCTGGGCGGAAAATCTGAAACGCATCAGCACAAATCTTGCACAGACGGCTATTACTGCCCCTATGGCGATTCCGTATGCAAACTGCGAAAACAGCAGATATGCAATTGAGCCGACGGTTGCCTTGCCGTTTATTATGGAAATGGCGGCAATTGTCAGCATGTATGCACAGGGGTCATTGCTTCCGCTTTCCATCTCAAGCAGGGAAGCGGTATTTTCTTTAAGACCCAGCTTTTTGGAACGCAGTATAGAGAAAACGGATGCCGCATCGGTGGAGCTTAATACAGCGCCGATCAGCAGGCTTTCCCCAAGAGGCATACCGACAGCATAATAACAAAATATTCCTGTCAGAGCGGCAGTTATTACAACACCCACCGTAGACAGGAGGATAGATTTTGCGGCGGCAGGCTTCGCCTCGCTCCAGCGTGTACCGAAGCCGCCGTAAAACATAATAAAGATCAGTGCTATCTTGCATATTGCCTCTGCAAACTCAAAGTTCTCAAACTGTATTTTAAAAAGACCGTCTGAGCCGAAGAGCATGCCCAGACCGATAAATCCTATAAGTACAGGGATACCGATCTTCCCGGCGATCCTGTTGGTTATAACGCAGGCTATAATGACTACTGCGCTGATAAGGAGGGTTGTTATCATAAACAGCCATCCCTTCTGATTAAAGGAAGAGTGAAGCGATGCACAGCAGGACAAGAATTCCGGCTGCGACCATATTTACGATTCCGGCACCCTTTCTTCCTTCCTTTAAAGCCTCTGCTCCATTCCATACAGATACACCACAGAGAACAACGGCGGCAATAATAATGCTCACGCTGTCCGGAATTATTTCAAGCCAGCCGAGAACTATAATTGCCATTACCACAACGCACAGAATAGTCCTTATTATTGATGTGGTCTTTTTTGTGTTTTTTTCGTTGTTTTCACCCATTTGAATTTCCTCCGTTCTTTCTGGTTACTTTATGTCTTGAGCCGTCCTTTTCAACTATATATGTATTTTCAAGCTGAGAAGTAAGGCTTCTTACGAAACTGTCTCTGTATTCCTGCCGGAGCTTTGCCTGTTCTTCCTTTTCTTCGGGGGAAAGCTCTTCGGTTCTTGATTTCCTTGCCAGGAAATTTATTCTGTCAAGCTTTTTCTGTTCCATAAATATCTCCGCTTTTGTGTTTCCTGTTTCTTACTCTTATATTATATCATGTTACGGAGAATTTTTCAATAATCAAAATAATTTTTTGGCACAGGTTTTACATTTTCGGCATTTTTGACTTTTTGCAGAGGATACGGTACAATATGAGTAAAATATACCATTCGTAAGATAAAAAGGGGTATATCTTAGGCAATGAGTTTCGGCTGGGGCATTTATGGCAAGATAGGGCTGACCCTGATTTACTTGAAATTTAGATTTTTCTACAGTCTGAAATGACCTGAGAAGAATAGTATCTTCCCAGGTCATATATTTTATATCAGTTTTTTTCTGCTGTTATCAGATATTCACCTGACCAATATGCCAGATATTTTCCGCATAGTCCTTAATAGTTCTGTCAGAGCTGAACTTGCCGGCATTGCACATGTTAAGCCACATCTTTCTGCCTATAAGCTTTCCGTCGCTGAAGTCGCCTATGCATTTGAGCTTTACATCGATATAGCTTTCAAGGTCGCCCAGCAGGTAATAATTATCCGGACTATGCCATGATGCACCGTCTGTGAGAGAGAAATAAAGCTCTCTGAAGTCCCCGGAGCCGCCGTCGGAGAATGTACCGTCAATAAACGTCTCCACAACCTGTCTGATCTTCGGATTTTCCGAAAGGAGCTTGCGGCTGTCATATTTTGGCATGATATCCTTTAGCTCTTCAACCCTTGCACCGAAAATGTAGTTGTTTTCTTCTCCGGCTTCACGGACGATCTCAATGTTTGCACCGTCGTATGTTCCCAATGTAACAGCACCATTGAGCATAAGCTTCATATTGCCTGTACCGGAAGCTTCCGTGCCGGCGGTTGAGATCTGCTCGGAAATATCAGCAGCCGGAATAAGCTTTTCTGCGTAGGAAACATTGTAGTTTGAAACGAAAACGACCTTTACATATCTGCTGACTTCTTCATCGTTTTCAACAAGCTTTGCAATTTCGTTGATAAACTTTATGATCGCCTTGGCTCTTCTGTAGCCTGGAGCGGACTTGGCGCCGAAAATAAATGTTACCGGGTTCATGTTTATGATCTCGCCGGACTTAATGCCGAAATAGATGTAAAGTATTGAGAATGCGTTGAGAAGCTGACGCTTGTATTCATGAAGCCTCTTGATCTGGATATCAAAGATAGAGTTGGGGTCAATGGTGATTCCCTCTTTTTTCTTAATAAATTCAGCAAGCTTTTTCTTGTTTTCTCTCTTGATATCAAGGAAACGCTTGATCGTGGCGTCATCTTCGGAATATCCGGAGATCTTTTTCAGCTGGCTTAAATCTGTGATCCAGCTTTCATTTCCCAGAAGCTCGGTAACAAGTCCGGAAAGCTCCCTGTTGCAGAGCGCAAGCCAGCGGCGCTGTGTAATGCCGTTTGTCTTGTTCTGGAATCTTTCGGGATAGAGCTTGTACCAGTCCGCAAGAACAGTGTCCTTCAGAATCTCGGTATGTATCTCGGCAACGCCGTTTACGTATGCCGAGCAGTATACAGCCAGATCAGCCATATTTACAAGACCGTTTCTTACTATCTTGATTTTTCCGATCTCTTCCGGTGTCTTGCCCTTTGCATACATTTCAGCAATAAGTCTTTCGTTTATCTGGAGAATTATGGAGTAAACCTCCGGAAGAAGCTCTTCAACAAGAGAGCATTCCCATTTTTCCAGAGCTTCCGGCATTACTGTGTGGTTGGTGTAGTTGAATACCTTCTTTGCAAGAGCAAACGCCTTGTCAAATGAAAGTCCGTTCTGTTTCATAAGTCTGATAAATTCAGGAATGGATATTACAGGATGTGTATCATTAAGCTGGATAGTAATGCTGTCGGAGATATTGTCAACACTTCCGAAGCGCTCAATATGCTTGCTGATTATATCCTGAAGTGACGCGCTGCAGAAGAAATACTGCTGCTTTAAGCGGAGCTTTTTGCCCTCTCTTGTGTCATCGTTCGGATAGAGAACTCTTGAAATATCCTCGGCAGAAATTTTCTCTGCTGCGGCTTCAAGGTATTTCTGTCGGTTGAAGAGGTCAAAATCAAATTCATTTACAGCCTCTGCCTGCCAAAGTCTCAGCGTGCTGACATGTGAAGTCTTGCAGCCGAAGATTGGCATATCATAGGGGACTGCCTTTACAGTCTGACCATTATATTTTACTTCAACTGTTTCCTTTTCCTGTCTTACAGACCACGGATCGCCGAATTTAGTCCAGTCATCGGCAGTTTCTGTCTGGAAACCGTTTTCAATGCCCTGCTTGAAAAGACCGTACTTGTATCTT
>JBJEQU010000269.1:0-4225 GCA_051881935.1 Porcipelethomonas sp.
TACGCACCGAGGGAGATATATCAAGTTTGGAGAAGCGGCTGAAGCTCTTACCCAAATATATCTCCTCAATCAAGGACGAAATCTCCGAGGAGCAACTCAAGCTGAAGCGTGTGTCTGATTATGTCAAAAGTATACATAGCAATTGGTTTGTTCCGTAATATTAGACCATGTTTACTACAATGATTTTTCGAGATTATCCTGGTTTATTATTGGCTGTTTTTTACAGCTGAAAACTGAAAATTTTCTATATGAGTCCCGCAAAAAGCAGCTTTGAGTCAACACAAAAAGCGTTACCATTGACCCGAACGGTAACGCTTTTCTTGGTATAACTTATTTGTGACAATTTTATTTATATTTCAATATTGATAACACTTACAAAAGAGGCTTCTGTCCGAATTGTGAAAGAAACTCATCTGTCTTATAAAGTCCGTAATTATTATTCAGTGCATAGATGATAAGCATGTCACGTTTTATTTTAGGATAAAGAATACCTCGGTTAGCAAGCTGTAAAAGCCGCTGTGTTTCATCAATCGAAAGTTCAAGTACAATAGCTATCCTTATGATAATATCTCTGTTTGGCATTCGATCGCCGGAACATAACTGATATGTGAACGAGCGGCTGAGAAGTGCTTTGATACCCAGCTTTTCTATGGAAATATTTCTTTCTGAAATAAGATCTGAAAGATATTCATGAAATTCAGGTGCATTCATCTGCCCGAACAATTCGTTTAACTCGTCGGAATCATTCTTTATATTTTGCAGTATAAGAAAAAGTTCATCGGTCGTTTTTTCGTTTGGTATATCTTCCATTCTATCACCTCATAATATATGCATAACGAGTGTATCCGGCTTCTATAATGTCTGCCTTTACTTCCTTAGCGGTTAATACGTTTTATGTACCGATCGGTATTTCAACATTTAATACTCAGAGTATCATATTATTGTTTCCAAAACATATCTCAGCCGGAAAATAATTTTGTCTATCTCAGCCTTCTGCTCTTCTGTCTTGACAGCGGCGGCAGCAGCCTCCTCGGAACATATGCTGTATTTGTCTATCCTTTCGGTATAGTATTCGTTGAGCCTGCTGCAAGCATTTTCAGACATTTTCCCATAGGCATCGTTAATTGCCGAATTTACAGCTATCCGCAGACTCGCATATTCGGCTCTTATGCTTTTAACAAGCTCAGGAGTCTTTTCTGCGATCTCCCTGCTTCTCATTGCTCCGCCGATCCCGTCGGTTACAAGTCCGACCAGACTGAACCCTACAAATTTCGATGCTATATAGCTTACGTTATCTCCATTCGTCCATGTCTTGCTATTTAATGACATACGGAAGTCATATTCATTTGTGACCGTTTTCGACGAAAAACCCGCTGCGGCATCAGCTGAAAGATCGTCCAGTTTATCGTAGATCGCCGACGTATGGCATTCAATGCACTTTGCAAAGGCGTCCTCTATAGTTTCGGCACAGTAAAGGGAATAGTATTTTACAATATCGTCGAATGCCATTTTTTCAAGGCTAACGGTATCTGCGTACATACGGTCCAAAAGCTCGTTCATCCACTCTGCAGCTTCTTTCCTGCATTCTTCCGCAAATCCCGAAAAGGAGGCGAGTTTTTCTTCACGACTTGAAATGCGTCGGAGCTTTTCCGCTTCATTTTTCTTCGCCTCGGCGAAAATATCATTTTCAGTCATTTCCAAGCCCTTTTTTACGGCGTCCAGGCTTTCGTTCACATCACGTTTCATTGCGTCAATAAGCCTGAGCATACGGTCGAGAACAATAATACCCTTCTTTTCCGACATAAGGCGTTCAAGCTCAGCTCTGAAAGCATCAAAATTGTTTTCAAGAATATCGCTTATATCCGGTGCCGGGCGTTCTTCCCCAAGCTGTCTGCATCTCTCGTCCAAGGCACTGAGCATATACAGTCTTCCGTCGGGAATGATATCCTCTGCCCGTTCCTCCATAAGTCTTTTCATACGCTCGTAATTGCTTTTGTTTGCCAGAGCATCAGTAAAATTCACCGCCAGAAAAAGATCGGTATGCTTTTGCGGAAGAACAATGGTCTTAAGAAGTATTCTTTCCGACAAGGAAATGGGGTAATTTGCAGAAACTGCATAAACTACAGCATCCGCCTGTTCGATAGCCTCGCTGGTAAGCTCGGTGAAATCCTCCAGCGAATCACTCATACCGGGTGTATCCAGCAGAGCCGTGCCTTCAAGGAACTCAATAGGACGCTGCAATTCAATGCGGCTGATCTTTTCTCCTGACTCGGAAATGATATCCTCCAGTCTTTCACGGCACATCTCTTCATCGGAAAGTTTAAGTCTTCTTCCTCCGGAAAGTGTCGCTTCGTTTGAATGTTGACCCATTGTGATACGATTTATGGTAACAGTTTCCGCAGTAATGTTTACCACTGCGGCGTCCTCTCTGAGTAATGCGTTTATCAGGCTTGATTTGCCTCGTTTAAATTCTCCGCAGACAACTATTGTATAAGGATCATTTTTTCTGTCCCGTATGTTATGCTCCCACTTTCTGAGTTTCTCCGCAAGATTGTCCCCCAAAAGCTCCCTGAAACGGCTGTCGGAGTATATCTCCCGAAGCTTCTCCATCATTTCGTCAATAGAGCGGAAAAGCTCATCCTTATTGTAAACTATTCGTTCCTGCAGATCCATGGTTATCTCCTTTCAAAATTGCACAGTCCGTCAGTCAAGTCCTTGAATGGATACAATCTTTTTGCAAAGCTCGTCTGTTTCCTTTTTGGTAAAGAGCACCTGACTCCGTTCACGTGTTTCCGGACGCCAGCTGAAGTATGTTTCGCAGCGTGAAAACTCCATTGCGGCAAAAACTCTCCTGATAGTGGTGGGGTGATCGTGACCTGTGCTCAGTATCTCGTCAAGCTGAGAGATATTGTCCCTTTGCAGATCCAGCTGCTTTCGGAGTTCTTTATAGTCCACGGTATATTCCTTGCCGATCATTCCTCCGTAAGAAAGCTTAGTAAGCGCATTGTAGCAGTCTTCGGGATCGTCGGCACATATAAGTCCGGCTCTGTCGCAGGTGATCTCCATTGCCCTCGACAGGGAGTTAAGCAGTATAGCAACAGTCTGGTTGAACAGATTAGCGGCGGCTCCCATCAGAGCGCCCGCTCCTCCTGTTCCGATAGAAGTAAGGACATTCACGGCAGCAGAGTATACCCCGTGGAGATTCTGAATATGTCCGCATTCGTGACCGAGTACAAATTTAAGCTCGCCCGGAGTGCATCTTTCCACCATACCGCTGTTTACAAGTATAAGCGGCTCCACATCGTTAAAGCAGTAGGTAGATGCGTTCATCACGGGATCGTTTATGATATAAGTGTTCGGCACGCCTATGCCAAGTGTCTTTGCACAGCTGCAGACAATGCTGTATATTTCCGGAAACTGGGATCCTGAAACGGCAATGCCGCTGCGGTTAGCAACTTGTATCTGACGGGTCGTGTAGGTACCGCATACTTTGCTTGCCAGACTATAGAAATGAGGGATGGAATCAAGCTTTTTGCGCAGCTCCAGATCGGCTGAATAGGCGTAATCCGTCACGCCGTTACCCATAATATGAAGGCTTTCACGATTCTTTTTCCTGTCCAGATAATTTGCAAAGCTTACATCTCGGCAGGCTATAGGTGAAGTTTTGACAGTCATACGCCTACCTCATTTTTACATACCACGATTTTTTCGTAAATTGGTCTTATCATCTGAGTCACCCTGCTTATAGCGGCAAGAGCTTCATCACAATCCTCCGAAAGCTGTTTCTTTTCAGCTTCGTCTTTGGCTGCGTCTGCGGTAACGGACTTGATCGTCTGGGAAGTTTCCATAAGGAACCTTTCGATCTCGTCGTCTATAGACGTTTCATACTCTTCAAAGCAATTGTTTACCGTTTTGCGCACCCACTGTTCCACAGAGCGGGTATCCTTAAGCTCGGCAACGCTCTTGTCAACGGCTTTGTAGAGATCATCCTTTAATTTTTTGATCTGATCCGTTGAGAATATCAGCTTAGACGAATATTTTGATACAAAGCTTCCGGCAGCGCAGCTTATTATAACTGCGGGAAGTCCAAGACCGGATAAGGCACCCCATAATGCCAAATTAGCCACAAGACCTATTCCTCCGCCGACAACTGCGCCCTTGAAGCCCGCCTGCTTAAAGCCCGAAACTATGCCGCCTATGCCGACAACACCAATAAAATCCGTGA
>JBJEQU010000269.1:4325-8443 GCA_051881935.1 Porcipelethomonas sp.
ATCGCGGAGCCTTTCGTCAATAGCATTGTAAGCCTTTGTTTTAAGTTCGCCGTAAAAGACGTTCAGCATATCGATACAATCATTGCATGTCTTTTCGCTCTGAGCCTTGATACGCTTTTTCTCCGCCTTTTTATCCTGACGTGCCTGCTCAATGGCGGCGATGGTTTCCTCTTTGGTACGCTCTAATTCCGCTTCGGTCTGGTGCAGAGCGTCCTTCTTCAGCTGAGCGGCAGTGCCGATTTCCTTGGAGTAGCGTGAAATAACGGAAACAGGTCCGCCCAGCTCGATAGCACCCCTGTCCTCGGTGAGCATTTTGGTAAGCTCTCTTTCAAATTCGACAGTACCGCTCTTTTCGATAAGAGCATTATCCTTTTGCTGTTTGCCGTCAAAAGCATCAAAAGCGGAGAATGGCAGAACTTTTATACCGTCCAGTTTGACTGCTACCTGTCTGTATTCCTCAGTGTCTTCACCGTACATATCCTTCATTTTTTCTAGCACAGTTTCTTTGATACGCTTTTTTATGCCGTCCAGTGCTCTTGTTACGTCATCTTTTTTTCTTATGGTATCGATCTTGTTCACAAGGAATATGATCCTTCCGAGGTCGCTTGTCATAAGCTTTGTGCGGACAAATTCCGCTTCACTGGAGCTGAAAGGATTGTCATGTACCAGAACCATAACGACCGCATCAAGCTTTGGAATGACTTCTTCGGTGATCCTGTTCATGCGCTCATCGTCGTTAAGACCCGGCGTGTCCACAATATCAACGTTATTCTGACAGAACGGGCAGGGATAATAAACTATCGCTTCCTCGATCTCGGCGGCATTCTTTGCCGATTCCTTTGTGATCTTTGTAATATAATTTTTAAGATCGCCGATATCAACGCCTTTTGTGGATCCATCCTTCATAAGAAGCTCGGCGTGGGGATTGATATCGTATGTAACTCTGTTCATTGTTGCAGTAGCAGGCTCAATATCGGAAGGAAGAATTTCATCTCCAAGCAATGAGTTTATCACCATAGACTTGCCTCGTTTAAATTCCCCAAGCATACCCACGGAAAATTTGTGACTGCTGAGTTTTTTTCTGCTTGCGCCCAGAGCTTCACGTATCTCTGTAAGCTCAAGCTTGCTGCAAATGTCCTCCAACTGCTGCATACCTGTGCAAACGGTGGTCACCATGGTGTTGTAATTTGCGTATTCGCTCATAAAAAATCCTCCTTCGTATAAACAAGGGACTCTTGTCTTATACTGTTAAAATAATTTATTCTATCACCTTTACGGCAATATATGTTCATTTTTGCTGTGTTTTTAGAGTATTAAGCGTTGATATCTGTAAGCAGCTCCTTCGCCACCTCTTCGGCGGTGTAAACAGAAGCGTTTATTTTTTTTTCGATATTAAGCTTTTTTTGGTTGAATTCGTTTCTTATGGCATCGTTATTTTCTCTCAGCTTTACAAAGTATTTGTCAAGATGCTGCCTTAATTTTACGATAAATTCCTTTTTGATCACGTCGTTTGCCGCTCTGACAGAAGTACTTTTTAAGTTTTCCTGCATTTTTTTTGCCACTGCTAAAATGCTCTCGTGAACCGCTTTACCCAGATATTCGTATATCCTGTCCTTATTATCGGGATAGCACATGACACGATTCGGAGTGGGGTCATACATCCATCTGCATCGATAACAGGGCTGCTCCGAGGGAACCTTTGGGACAAGCTGTTTTCTCTCCTCATTTATCACATTGCCTATGTCGCACATGAAGCTGTATTTTTCCGAAAGCTTTTCAATACGGCCGAGATAGCTGTCGACGGTGTTGTAGATATAATAGTAAGCATCGTTTAATGTGTCATTATAAAAAAAGTAATTCATGTATTGCGTCATAAATTTAAGCACTTCTTTTTTCTGTTTTTTTATCATTCGACGAATACGTCGAGGATTGGGCTTTCTGATTTTAGTCCATCTGACAAACATCAGTGCAATGTCAGTACTGACATTTTTTAGAAATCGCTCTGTTTTCTTTTCGGAATACTGCCAGCTTATGTTTTCCATAGAATCAACGATCTGCATTACTTCTTTTTGTGCGCTGATAATTACGGAATAATCAACGGAATTGGTCCTGCCGAAATTTTCCGTAACATATGCAAATTCATTTTGTATTTTTTTGATTTCCTTAACTGCGTTAAATATAGCGTTATTATTCTGATTTTTAAAGATTATCTGCGGCAGCATACGGTTGATCTCGGTTATGCCGCTTTTCTCCAAAAGCTCGCTGTTGTTGAATTTCATAGCGTCCAGTGCGTCCGCCGACGATACAGCAAATACGTTAAGTTTATTAAATATACGGTCGTATTTTTCAAATACCGGACTGTCAGGCGGGTTGTCACGCCTGAGATTGCCGATAACTTTTTCCTTTATCCTGTCGGTCATCGATGCGACGATCCTTTGACGATCCTCTTCTCTTCTTATATAGTCGATATGAGTTATGACAATTACAATATCGTTTATCCCTTCGCTTTCAACGATCCGTGCAAGAAATTCTCCCTCGGTTTCGCTTACGGGTATAGCCGCCGAAAGCACCGCAACTGCAAGGTCAATGTCCCGCAGCTCGTTAAGAGTAACCATGCTCATATCGTCCTCGTCGTTCATACCGGGGGTGTCGATAATATCAACATAATTCTGACAAAGCGCAGATGGATATTCTACCACAGCTTCCTCAATATTTTTTGCGATCTGCGCCGATTCCGATGTGAGCTTTGTTATGTAGGAGGAAAGATCGTCAACGTTCACACTCACAACAGAATCGTTTTTGAAGCGGATATACGCTTTGGGTATGCTGCCGTATGTAACCCTGTTTACAGCAGCAGTAGTCGGTTCGATATCAGCGGGAAGGATCTCGCTTCCAAGAAGAGCGTTAATAAGACTTGATTTGCCTCTTTTAAATTCGCCCACCATAGCGACTCTGATCCTTTTGGATTCCACCTGCGTTTTAATTTCTTCTACATGAGAAATAATATCATTTATTTCCGGTATCTCATCAAAGTGTGTCAGTTCCGAGCGAATGTTAACAAGACTTTCAAAAATCTTAAAATCGTATTTTTTATAATCTGCGGCCATATTGATTCTCCTATAAAGCAAGTAGGGCATAATACTGCGCTCTATTTCAAAATTCAGTCATCTGTCAAAAACTATAGGATAATTATAGCAGCTTTTGTCGTATTTTTGGTACGCAAATTGCAGACTTACAGGTAAATCTTTGCATTTTTGTAATAATAGCATATTTTATACAGTTGATTTTGTTTATAAACACAAATGTCACTCTTATATCTCATCTCTTATCCTCATAAGAATTTTTCCGAGATAATTTTCGCCGATGCCTCCCGATACGCCCCAGAATGTATCCCCCCAATCATTTCCCTCAATAAGCATCTCGCCGCAGGTTGAAATAAGCAGCTGACGCAGTTCTTCATGCTGCGTAAATTTCGCTTTGCATATTTCGTACATAATATCAAGCTTCACTTTCTCCCAGTCAGAACGCAGAGAAAGTTGTTCTCCTCTTTTTTTGGCTTTCAGCGGTGTAAGCTCTGCAAACAGCTCACGCTGTGAAATATCGAGAGTCTTCTGCGCCTGAAAAGCCGCTTCTGAACTGCCATATATAATATCATCGTAAATTATAGGTGCTTCAAAAAAGTTGCTTAAAAAGAAATATTGTCCTCTGAAAAGATCAATCATAACTACAACTCCCGATATTATTCCGAAATAATTTCCAGATCTGTTACTTCTACAGGGAATCCCTTTTTATCAAGGCTTTCCGTTATTATATCGATTATTGCTTCTTTTTTATAATTGATGATATACGCCACAAGCTCATTTTTGGTTTCCTGCGGTATAGCCGCTATCATTTTCAGCGGAAGCTCCCCGGGCATATTGATTATACCGGAAATGATCCCCATGATCTTGCTGTTCTTCTTTTCTTTCAGGAGCGGCAGAGCATTTTTTATGATGCTGTCATAATCTACGTTTCCTATTTTGGCTTTGATTTCCATAATGTTTCTCCTTAATCGTGTTTTTGGATAGAAGCATCAATGCTTATGATCTCGTCATAAACTTCATGAGCCGCTTTATCCG
>JBJEQU010000270.1:0-8431 GCA_051881935.1 Porcipelethomonas sp.
TTTCCTACTCATTTACAGAGCCGTACTACTACAGAAGCAACTGTATCGTGGTAAAGAAAGGCTCGGATATCGAAAATATCACGGGACTTTCACAGCTGGCAGGAAAAAATGTTGTTACAACAACTCAGCTGGGTACAGGCTGGGTACCGCTTCTTGAACAGATCCCCGATGGAGTGCCCGGTGCAAACTATGAGACTACAGCAGAGGTATTTATGGCACTTTCCAACGGAACAGCTGATGTTGCTGTAATTGATATCCCTACGGCAGAATCCGCACTGCTTACAAATGACGATCTTAAGATCATCAACCTTGACAGCGGCGATACATTCGTGGGAGATGAGGAGATGACCAACGTCTGCATCGCCACAAGAAAGGATGACACAGAGCTTCGTGACAAGCTTCAGGAGGCAATGAATGCGGTTGGTCTTGAACGTGAAACAATGGATGAAATGATGGAGGAGGCTATCTCCGTACAGCCGGCGGCTAACTGATTAATATAATATATATGCGCCGCTTTTATGACAGCATACATGGCGGCGCAGTGTAAAAAAAGGAGTACAGGCTTATGACAAATACACCTAACGGACTGCTTGAATGGATCTGGTATATTGCTACAGAGTATTCGCAGCTTTTTATAGAGGGAACGCTTATCACTATCGCTGTATCAGTTGCAGGCACGATCATCGGTTTTGTGCTGGGATTTATTGTGGGAATTGTGGAGGATTCAAAGCTTAGCCGGGACAATCCGCTGCCGAAAAAAATAGTACTGGGATTTTTAAAAGGTCTGAGCAAGGTCTATATTGAGATTTTCCGTGGTACGCCTATGATAGTTCAGGCTATGATCATTTATTTCGGACTGCGTCAGGCAGGATTCCAGATCGATCCTATACTGGCAGGTATTCTTGTAACGGTACTCAACACAGGTGCATACATGGCGGAGACTGTACGCGGAGGAATAAAGTCCATTGACATCGGTCAGCGTGAAGGCGCTCTTGCAATGGGTATGTCCCCCATGGCTGCTATGATACATATCGTACTGCCCCAGGCATTTAAAAATATCGTCCCTGAAATGGCTAATATGTTCCTGACAAACCTTAAAATGACCTCAGTCCTTAACGTTATCGGCGTAAAGGAGCTGTTCCTTCAGGCAAAAACAGCCGGGGGTACATATTACAAATATCTTGAATCATACCTTGTTATTGCCGTTATTTATTTCGTGCTGTGCTTTCTGTTCAACAGGATCTTTATTCTTATCGAAAAGAAAATGGCTGGCAAAAAGGATTATACACTTGCTGTTGAATACATGGACAATAATGACTAAAGGGGGAAGCTGCTTTGAAACAGACCACATCTAAAGACATCATACGAGTTGAAGAACTGAGCAAAAGCTTCGGGGAACATCAGGTGCTGAGAAAGATCGATTTTTCAGTCAGAAAGGGTGACGTGATCTGCATACTCGGTTCGTCAGGCTCGGGCAAATCCACCCTGCTGCGGTGTATCAATCAGCTGGAGACACAGACCTACGGCAGGATCTATTTCAATGGGAAAGAGCTGGGGAAAAAACAAAGAGAAATAAACGAATACCGTTCCAGAGTGGGGATGGTGTTCCAGTCCTTCAATCTCTTCAATAATATGACTGTACTGGAAAACTGTATGGCAGGAACAAGAAAGGTGCTTCATCTTCCTAAAGAGGAGGCTCATGAACGTGCTATAAATCATCTTAAATCTGTTGGCATGGCGCCCTTTATCAATGCGTATCCCTCCCAGCTTTCCGGCGGTCAGAAACAGAGGGTCGCTATTGCCCGGGGACTTTGCATGGATCCGGAGGTGCTGCTGTTCGATGAACCTACCAGTGCGCTGGACCCGGAAATGGTAGGAGAGGTACTGAACGTTATGAAATCTCTCGCCAGCACAGGTCTTACAATGCTTATTGTTACCCACGAAATGGGCTTTGCACGGGATGTTTCCTCAAGGGTGCTTTTTATGGATAAGGGATATATTGTTGAGGACGCATCTCCGGAAAAGTTTTTCACCGATCCCGAAAATGCCCGTACGAGAGAATTTCTCAGCAGATATATTTCCGACGGCGAAAGGAGAGCATAATGCACAATTTTGTTGTTACCTTTGCAAGAGGCTTCGGCACCGGCGGAAAGGTCATTGCTTCAAAGCTTGCGGAGCAGCTGGGTATACACTGCTATGAAAACCGTATTCTGACTCTTGCCTCCCAGCTCAGCGGACTGGATAAAAATGTTTTTGAGCAGGTCAATGAAAAGCTTCGCAGCTCCGGCGGCGGACTTGCAAGTCTTATGAGAGGGCTGCCCCGTGCAAGAAAGTACATAGCACGGAATGAAAAGTTCGTTTCCGATGACAAGCTGTTTGATTATCAGAAGCAGATCATATTAAATCTTGCTGAAACGGAATCCTGCGTTATAGTCGGAAAGTGTGCAGACTATATTCTTCAGGGCAGGGATAATGTTGTAAGCGTATATATCGAAGCGCCCCGTGATTTCTGTCTCAGGCGTACAATGGAAAATATGGGGGTCACAGAGAAAGTAGCGCAGGCGACCATAAAGCAGACTGACAAATTCCGTGCAGATTACTACAAATACTATACCCATGGAAATTACTGGACAAATCCTGTAAACTATGACATGACCCTTAACAGTGAAAAGGTTGGCATAGACAACTGCGTGGCGTTAATAAAAGATTATCTCAAAATAAAAGGACTGATAGAATAATGGAGTTTCAGTATCATCTCCCGGTAAACCTTATATTCGGAAGAGGAAAGGCGGACAGGGCAGGGGAAATATCCTCTGCCTTCGGAAAAAAAGCACTTGTGGTGACCGGGACAGGCAGCACGAAAAAGTCAGGACTGCTGGACAGGATAGTTGACAGTCTGAAAGGCTCGGGTGTGGACGCCGCTGTATTTGACAGGGTGACCCAGAACCCTCTTACCACCACTGTTTATGAGGGTGCTGCCCTTGCAAAGAAAACCGGATGCGACATGGTAGTCGGGGTCGGGGGCGGTTCTGTTATGGACGCTGCAAAGGCTGCTGCATTCTGCTGCGTCAATGAGGGCGACATATCCGACTATATTTTCGGCAGAAGGCAGGGAAGAAAAGCACTGCCGATAATTCTTATACCGACTACATGCGGCACCGGAAGTGAAGGCAATCAGATAGCAGTGCTTACCAACCCCGATACAAAGGACAAGAAGGCAATATATACAATAAATATAATGCCGTCAGCTTCCATTGTCGATCCTGATGTTATGATGACCATGCCGGGACATGTACTTTCCTCTGTGGGATTTGACGCATTTACCCATGCCCTTGAAGCGTATACTTCAAAAAAAGCCAGTCCGCTGACGGATATACAGGCACTGCTTGCAATGAAGCTTATTGCGGAAAATCTCCCTGTTCTTGTCAGGGGAGAAGATGATGCCGGGGCGTGGGAGGCAGTAAGCCTTGCGGCGACCCTTGGAGGCATGGTAATAGGTGCTGCCGGAGTATCGGCAGCTCACGGAATGGAGCATCCGGCGTCCGGACTTAAAAACATTGTCCACGGCAGGGGACTTGCGGCACTTACACCCCATATCGTCCGGAGGCTTGCACCGGCTATGCCGGAGAAGTTTGCTGATGTCTCAAAAATTCTTGGCGGAAGGGATGAGAAGGACTGTGCAGACAGTATATGCAGATTCCTTGAAGCTATCGGTCTTGATGTTACGCTGGGTGACCTTGGCATTACGGCGGATGATGTTCAGTGGCTGACGGAAAACTGCATGAAGATCTCCGCAGGCAATCTTAAAAATGCGCCGGTGACGTTCAGCAGGGAAGAGGTCGCACAGATATACCATGAAGCAATCTGAACGACCGCTGATAAAATATAAATATTGAAATATCCCCCCGATATACTGACGCTTGTCAGTCCTGTCGGGGGGAGTTCCGGGTGCTGACCAGCTACGGAATGATGAAAGAAATACCGGAAAACGGTTGACAATTTAAGGAGAAGTGGTATAATAAAATCAGGGGATGAGAAAATAATGTCGATCAATTCAATAGAAAGACCTATTGAAATGCCAATTGAGCAAAAGCATACCGGGAAAGGAAATCCGAATGCGGTCCTGACCTTTGGAACTGAGCTTAATAATCGTCAAAGACGTTTGCTTGAGCAGCTTCCGGAATTTGACAGCAGGCTCATTGTAAACAGAGATGAGGTAAATATGGCTGATCTTTCAGCACTGACTGCCTGTACAGGGCATGAGTTTGCAATGTTTACCAAAGGCAGTGAACGTCTGATAATCCGCGGAAACAGCTTTATGGTTAATCTTAATGTGATGCAGGCTGAACAACTGGCAGGGCAGGGATATCGCTGGAGCGGTCACACTCACCCCGGAACTGACTTTTTGTGTATGCAGCCGTCTGATGGTGATTACGCGGTATTGAATTGTTTTGTTCAGAATAATTCGGTTATTTATAATTCCAGGGGCGATTTCAGAACGTTTGAGAAGAGGAGTGAATAATATGTGTAAATTATTTTCACAGTATGAAGATGAGATCAGAAGGTATTGTCTGGAAAATTCCCTTGACTTTGAAAAGGCAAAAAGACTGCCGCAGTGTTGGGGAAAAAATGATATCTGGCTCCAGTATTATGATCCTGAAAAGGGCAAAAATGGTCTGAAGGATGAAACGCCTGCACCTATAGTTCTGAAAATAATGGTTAATAATGGAAAAGTTACATTTGAGCAAACTGAAAACACAAAAAAATATATCGGGAAAGCATCCTGATTTTACGGAAATGGACGGAGCTTTGCCTCCATATAAAAAAAGCTGTCGTATCCGGCAGTTCTGGAAACAATTAAACACTGCAAACTTCGCTGATATGAGGTTTGCAGTGTTTTTTGTATCATATTATCAGCCTTCGATCTGCTTTCCAAGGAACTGGGAAGCGGCGCATATAAGGCTTTTCTGAAGGTCTGTAACATGCCTTGCCTTTTCCGACTCAAGAAAGACTACGGCTCCGGCAACATCTCCGGCACTTAATATCGGCATTGCTGCTATGGCACGTTTTTCAACTCCCTCAGCAGGGATAAATCCTGTCATTCCGGCTTCGGCGTAGAATATCTTGCGGCTTTCCATCATGTCCTCAAGCTCCTGGGACACACGGCGTTCGTTGAATTCCTTTTTGGAAACTCCGGACACTGCCACGACATGGTCACGGTCGAAAATGACTACCGGGCAGGACGCAAGCCTGAACATTATATCCGAGACCTGAGCCGCATTTTCGCTCATTTCGCTTATTGCTGAATACTTTTTGAAAATAACTTCGCCGTCACTGTTTGTATAAATCTCCAGAGGGTCCCCTTCACGAATCCTCATAGTACGTCTTATCTCCTTGGGGATTACGACCCTCCCAAGATCATCAATTCGTCTGACTATTCCGGTTGCTTTCATATCTATAATCTCCTTAATTTTTAAGGCAACACCGCATAATTATTGTCGTACAGATGCGCAGTCAGATTTTTTGTCAGATTGCATAAAAAGCTCGCAGGCATACTGGCGTATGTCAAGAGATTTTTGTGTGATATGACGGAAAATCTGCAAGCAGATGTGCGGCAAAGGCGACAGCCGTTAATTGTGCGGTGTTGCCTTTAATTTCGCAATGCTATTATTTGTATTTATAAGGAGATTATGCAGCTGTTTTATTTTTTATAAAAAATAATTTTATGTTTTGATAAAGCACCGCTTTTACGACGGAAAGATTATTGAAACGGTGGTTCCGATGTTCTCTTCGCTTTCAAGCTTTATTTCTGCGTTGTGGCAGATGGCGCCGTGTTTTACAATGGACAGTCCCAGTCCGGTTCCGCCTATCGCCTTGGAACGAGCCTTGTCAACACGGTAAAACCGTTCAAATATGCGGCTCTGGTGCTCCTTGGGAATGCCTATTCCCGTATCACGGACGGTGAGGGCAGTTCCGTTCTCGTCACGGCTTATGACAATGTCAACAGTTCCGTCAGGCTTGTTATACTTTACTGCATTATCGCACAGATTGAATATCATTTCATCAAGTATCTTTTTTACACCGACTATCATGATATTATTTCCTATAATGTTTATTTTAACATTCTTTCTGTCCGCCTGAGGCTTTATCCTCCGGGCGATCTCCTGTGAAAGTCCGTACAGATCCACCGGTTCGTTTACAAATCCGGAATCCCTTTCATCAAGCTCAGAAATACGCAGGATATCCAGAACCAGTGCAATAAGCCGCTGGGCTTCGTCATAGATGGATCTGGCAAAATCTGCTGTTGTTTCCGGTGAAGTTTCGCCGTTCATCATCATTTCTGCAAAGCCGGAAATTGAGGTCAGGGGAGTTTTAAGCTCATGGGAAACATTGGATGTAAATTCACGCCTCAGCTGTTCACGCTTTGCATTTTCGGTAATATCAAGTATTACAATAACTGCGCCGATGACCTTCTTGTCCTCATAGACAGGATTGGCGATAAGGTTATACCGTCTGCATCCGGAGGACATTTCATTCTGAGTGCGCTTTCCGTCCAGTGCACTCTCCACCGTTTCACGGAATACCCTTGAACGGTTGAAAACAAGGACATTGCCGTTAAGCGGTTTTTCGATTTCAAGCAGGCGAAGGGCAGCAGAATTATATGTAAGAAGCTGCATATTTTTATCCGTGACAAGCAGTCCCTCGGTCATATTTTCAGTAATAAGACTGAATTTTTCCTGCTGGAGCTTTGCTTCCCTGAGCTGACTGTTTATCATTTTGCGCTGCTTTGATATCTTTCTCAGAAGGGGAGCAAGTTCGTCATAGGTGTCATTATTTTCCGGGTTATCAAGGTCAAGCTCATTGATAGGCTTGACGATACTTTTTGCGATCCTGCCGGACAGTATGATAGAAAGTATCAGTGTTACGATTATTATAAGTGCAATAGGCTGTGCAAGACTTATAAGAATTGCCGCAGCTGAATACTGCGTTGCCGAGACCCTTAAAATACTGCCGTCACTGAGCTTTACAGCATAGTACATGACCCTTTTGGTAAGAGTATCGGAATATCTGATGCTGAAACCGCTGCCGGTTTCCAGAGCCTGTCTGACCTCTTCACGGTCAAGATGATTTTCAAGCTTTTCGGCATCAACGCTGGTGTCGGCAATGACCTCTCCGCCGGAGGTTATAAGAGTTATCCTTGTATCCTCATCGGTGATCCGGCTTATGTAGCTTTCTCCCTCAGCTTCAATACCCGCAGAAATATATGACGCTTCCTTTTTAAGTTCATTTTTTATCTGCGACTGAAAATGATTATATAATACGCTCATTATAAGGGCTGTGCTTGCCGTCAGCACAAGCAGTGCCACAAGAAATGAGGAACGAAAAATTTTCTTATCCGTCAGTATCACCGCCGATCTTATATCCGATATTCTTTACCGTTTTGATGTATTTTCCTGCCGCACCCAGCTTTATACGCAGGTTTCGGATATGTACATCCAGTGTTCTCGATTCGCCGTAGTAGCCGCCCCATACCTTTGCAAAAAGCTCGTTGCGGGAGAGTACCTTTCCGTCTGCTTCAAGAAGTGCCGTAAGCAGTGAATATTCTTTGAATGAAAGATTTACAGGTTCTCCGCTTACTTCAGCAGTGTGCCGCTCCGTATTGATGCTCAGTTCTCTATAGCTGTATACCTTTTCCGGGGGAGGGGATGATTTTCGTGCCCTCCTGAGAACTGCCCGCACCCTCGACGCAAGCTCGGTCATCCCGAAGGGTTTGGAGATATAGTCATCAGCCCCCATGTCAAGTCCTGTTACCTTGTCAAATTCACTGTCCTTTGCTGTCAGCATAATAACCGGTATATCATTTCCGGCAAGACGTATCTTTTTAAGTATCGAAAGTCCGTCCTCCTCCGGCAGCATTATGTCAAGCAGCAGCAGATCCGGTTTTTCCTTTTCAAACACCGCATTGAATTCGCTGGGCAGTGCAAATCCCGTTATATCATAGCCCTCACGGGCAAGAGCGTAACATACAAGCTTACGAATATTGTCGTCATCTTCAATAAAAAATATTTTTTCCATATTCCACCGCCGTTCCTGAGTGATTTTGCTTACAAGATATATTATAACCTATGCCGCCCCATAAATCAATATCTGACAATTTACATTTTTTTCTAAAACCCCTTTAACGCTGCCTTCGGCTGTCCCCGGCGCTGAGCGGCAATAAAAAAGGGGATTTTTTATGGAGCGGCAGAATTCAAATTCTCTTTTATTAAATTCTTATGTAACTTGGGTGATTGGGTTTTAAGTTGATTTTGCAATTATGAGTTTACCTGGTTACAATCAGACATGCCCTTTTACTGGGTGAGTTTTAGTTCAGAAGCGGTCTTATATTACTTTTTCTTTGATCAATTTTTCTTTTCAAAGAAAAATTGTG
>JBJEQU010000271.1:0-8429 GCA_051881935.1 Porcipelethomonas sp.
ATGTATATCTTAAAAATATCCGTCCGCAGAACCTTGACGAAATGTACAGCTTCACCGTGACAGACGGCAAAAACACAACTACTCTGAAATACAGCGCATTTTCATATATGAAAAATATTCTCGATAACCCGGGTTCATACAATAAAAATATCGTAAATCTTATGAATGCGATGTATGATTATAACAAGGCGGCAGACACTTATATCGGAGGTAATTAAAATGAAAAAGTACGAAGAATCAGAAATGGAAATTATCAGATTCGATGCGGAGGACGTCATAACTACAAGCGGAGATTACTCCGGAGATATAACACTTCCGGAACATGAGTTTGAGTGATGATTAAAAGAAACCCTGCGGACTTTGCGGTTCGCAGGGTTTTTATGTTGCAATCAGGATATCAGTGTAATATAATGAAAGTATAATACTAATATGATATTAAAAGTCAGAATAATGACATTACCCTTTGGGGCGAGTGTTTTTTTATTTTTCACCTGTTGCCAGGAATTTTGCAATCGCCGCCGCATCACGGACGTTTATATTTCCGTCACCGTTATAGTCTGCGGAATCCGGTAGTTCGTCCGCCTTGCCCTGTGCAAGCTTCTGTGCAATAAATGCAGCGTCACGGACGTTTACAATGTTGTCGCCGTTTGCATCGCCTTGCAGGGTATCAGGTTCGCCGTCAAGGGAAACAAATTCACGTCCGTATTTTTCTGCATAGTCGTGGGCGGTTGAATCCCAGTAACCGTAAATTACTGCACTTTCATTTATTGTCGTTTTGGAGTCGGCAATTTCAACGTTCGGATTTTTAAATGTAATAGTTTCTATCACCTTACTGCTGAAAGCAAAGTCGTTTATCTTTGAAACGATAAGATCATTTATCTCGCTTGGAACTATAACATTGATGACATTTTCATGGCAGTTTATAATAATGATTGTTCCGTTGCTTTCCTTGACATCAAAGATATCTGTGTTTACCGTTGTCTTTGATGTGACAGGGGATGGATCCGGAATATCCGGGGCAGTAGTCTGTACTGTTGTTTTTTCTGCCGGATCGTCAGAGGTTGTAACCTCTGACGAGGTAGTTGAAGCCGTAGTTGCTGAGGTGGTAACAGCTGTCGTTGCGGCAGGAGTTGTTGTGCCGGGTCCGGGTGCTATGTCAATAAAGGTTCTGTTATATTCCTCGGCATATGCCTGTGCAGTAGAGTTCTGATAGCCGTATATCTCCGCTGTATCCGAGATGGTATATTTGTTATAATAAATGTCACAGTCCGGATTATTTATTATAACGCTTTTAAGACCGGTACAATTAAAGAAAGCATATCCTCCCAGACTTGATACATTTTCGGGAATGGTGATGCTTTCAAGGGATGTACATCCGTAGAAAGCGCTGTCTTCTATATCCGTGACGCCGTTTCCTATAGTTACATCAGTAAGACCTGAACATTTATAAAATGCAGAATTTCCTATAGTTGTTACGCTGTCCGGGATTGTTATGCTTTTAAGGGCTGAACACTCCTCAAAGGCATACATTCCTATACTCCTTACAGGGAGTCCTTCGATCTTCGATGGTATTCTGACAGATACCGCAGATGCACTGCATCCGTTTATTTCTACGTAATCGTAAACCCCGTCCTCATCCTCATCTATCATATCATAGGACAGATAGATAATATCACTGCCTGGCTCTTCCTCGGTTGTGACCGGTGAAGCTGTAGTTGCTGAAACTGTGGTTTCCGTCGGCGCAGCTGTTGTGGTTACTGCCGGGGTCGTTTCGGCAGGTTCTTCCGGTTCTTCTTCGAGGACTGTTATTGTACCGCCGACAGCTGGGACTGAATCTGCAAAATCATCACCTTCAAATTCAGCAAAGGTATCTATGGCAGAAAAATAAATATCATATACTGTGCCGTCTTCTGCATCTTCGGGGATTGTAAAATCGATAGTTGCAACAGTACCATCTTTAATCGGAGCATAACTGAAAACAGCCAATGAGCAGTAATCCTCTCCGCAGTCCGAAGAGAAAACTACGCTGCCGGAACCCGAAACAGAGGCTGGTTGAAGACCAGATCCATACCATCCGATATGCACAGCCGCAGATTCCAGAATGTCATTGCATACAACATCTATCGGAATGGAAACTGTCTCGCCGGGGTGACATTCTGCACTTCCAATGGAAATTGCGTGTCCTGATCCGGAATTGATTTGGCTTCCGCCTCCGCCCGAGGACACCAGATAACGGGCAATATTTGCTGAGTCACGGATATTTATAATGCCATCTCCGTTAAAATCGGCACTGATCGAGAGCTCTGAGATCTGTTTTTTTACTACTTTACTTGCAATATATGCCGCGTCACGGATGTTTACAGCGCCGTCGCCGTTTGCGTCGCCAATCAGAGGTTCGCCGTCAAGGGAGACAAATTCACGGTCATATTTTAATGCATAATCGTGGGCGGTGGAATCCCAGTAGCCGCAGATTACTGCTGTACTGACTATTGTGTCCTGAGTATCGTAAATCTCACACGCCGGATTTTCTATTGTTATTCTTTCAAGGCTTGAACAGCCATCAAATGCATAGTCACCTATACTCGTTACGCTGTCAGGTATTGTTATGTATGTAAGGGATGTACACTTCCAAAATGCAGAATCTCCTATACTCGTTACCGGCAAGCCGTCAATTTCAGATGGGATATCGACCGAAACAGCCGATTCGTCACAATCGGAAATTTCAATATAATCATAGGTTCCATCCTCATCTGTGTCAACCTGAACATAAACTAAATCGCCGCTTGTCTTCTCTGTGCTTATTATTTCAGCCGCCGCAGTCATCGGTCCGCTTAAAAATCCGGTTTTATTCGTAAATCCGGACAATCCGCTGCCTAAGCAGGTAACCGCCAGAGCCGCAGAGATGACAAAACTTATGAATCGTTTTTTCTTCATTTGTATTTCCTCCATAATAATTTTTATAAATCTATTTTACCATATTATTACATTAAAGTCAAATAAAACCGATTATATATTTTTCTGATAGTATCGTTTAAATAAAAAACGACGGCACTTCGCCGCCGCTTTCCACTGTTTCAATTCATAGCCCGTGTCGGGCTGCTACTCAGTGTTGGCGTAATAAAAGGCTTGGCATACTTATTCTACGCACCTGATTTGATTGAGATCTTCTGTCTTCCATATTTTTTGTTTCTGATATTATTTCTGAACTGTCCTTCAAATTCTGAGAACCTGTCCACATAGGAAATGTATACGGATTTTCAAGCATAATTTTGTTGCTTACAAGGCAAAAATGCGCAGGCATACTTGACGTATGGCAAGCATTTTTAACGCTGTAATCGAAAAAATTTGCCGAAAAGATGTGTGCAGATGCCTATGTGGACAGGTTCTGATAATACTGCCGTTATTCCTGTAATTCATTGCAGTCCATTGGACTGTTTTGGGAGAGGGGCATGTCCTGTAAGAGAGGGCTGACTCTGATCAGCTCCTAATAATGAAAGCTGTTCAGACCGATAAAAGGCATATTCGAGATGCTGCATAGGTTTTGCTTCCAGGACTTCCATTTTACTGAGAGGAAGTACCTTTAGTTTAAGCTGATACACATTAGTAAAGCAACGTACAATCTCAGCATTTCCGAGATGGGTCAGGCAAATGAGCTGGATATGAAATTTTTTTGCTATATCGAACATAGGATTGAGCAAATGTGATGATGAAATAGGTCCGAACGGATTATCAAGTATAAGCACACCGCTGGACTGCTTCAAAGCCTCGGAAATACCTCGTGAGTAATTCATCATTGACAGCACCAGTGCAAAGAAAACAACAAACTTTTCACCGCCTGAGTTAGCTTTCAATGAATGCTCCCATGACCGGAAGGTGCTGCTTTGCGGAGTGCGGTCTATCTTGTAAACTCTGACAGGAATATCCTCTTTGCTGATATAGCAGTTCAGCAGCCTCCGAAGTCCCATGTATTTATGTGCAAGATTTTCACGCTTTTTGAAATCCTCATGCTCAGGCAAAGAAAGGAACTCCTTAACACAATCATCAATATACTGATTCATATTGATCTGCGGAGCAGTACTTTCTTCCATGACCTCCGGAAGATCGATCTTTATCATCTGTCTGAGCTGCCCGAAGATCTTAACCTTTGATTTAATGGTAAGAAGATTCAGGTCTTCATACAGTTTTCTGCTCCTTTGCAGACAGTTGTCCACCAGCTGTCTGCGGCTCTCTTCAACATCTTTCAGCGCAATATCCAGCTGAGCTCGTCTGCTTTCAAAGGTTGAGATGTCCTTTTCAAGCTTTTCATTCAAAGTGAAATACCAGTCGCCGCTGCCACTGTTTTCGATAAATTCACGGTAGCTTGCGGAAACGCTCATGAACAAAGAGTTTTTATCGGCAAAAGGCTTCATACTTTCATCAATCTGTTTCAGAGCGGCAGCCTCTGCTTTTTTAAGTGCATTAGCACAGCTTTCAATTTTTGCACGAATGTCTTCGATCATATTCTCCGAAAGTCCTAAAGTCACAGGCTTTCTTTCAGGATATGGATCAGCCTTGTTCAGACTGATTTTTTCGGCTCTGCTTAAATCTCCTGAATAAATTCTGAGCATATCCTTAGTTTTATCAATCTTCTGTGAAACCTCACTGATTTCATTTTTACATTCCTGTATTCTTTTCCCGAAATCACCGCTTATCTCAGACTTTGGAAGCACTTCACTGCCGAATTTTGATATTTCCTCAAGTATATCGTCACGTTTTTCGCTGAGGTTCACACTTCTGGCATTTAAATTGCTGTGATTCTCAACTTTTTCCTGCCAGATAATATCAAACTTCTTTTTATTCTCCTTTGCAGCTTTAAGTGATTCGGAAGAATAGGCAGTTTTGCTGTATTCGGTCTGGGAAACGTCTGTATTGTCCAGTTCACGGCTCAGTTCTGAAATTTCGTCACGAAGAGCCGAAAGCCTTATTTCAATACTCTGCATATCGTCAGAATACTCACTGCGAAGCTGGTCGTATTCAGTTTTCAGCTGAAGGTAAGACTTTTCGATAACCTCCGTTTGCTCGGTATTTTTGCTATCTGCTATAACCGTCCTGTACTCAGCACAGCTGTTTTCCAGTACAGTCTTTTGCTCTGTCAGCTCAGCAAGCTGATTGTTCAGTAATTCAAGTTCACTCTGTAAGCTGAGTAATTTTCCGGCTATTTCCCGAAGCATCTGTTCTTTTCCGGATATTTCAGCCGCTATTTTATAATAACGCTCAATGTCTCTGCATATATCTTCAAACTGCTGTATCTTTAGCTTAACATTGCTTTTCTTTTCAGAGAGATCTGTCAGTTTATTTCTTATTTCTGACTGTCGCCCGGCAATACTTTTCAGATCAGATCGTAATCTTTCCGATTCGTCCGTTATTTCCTCTGAACGCTTTTTCAGTTCATCCATCCTGATGTTATTATTTTTTTCAAAGTCTGAGGAATAATCAAAGTCGATAAGAATTTTCTGTTTTTTCTGCTGCTCAGAAAGTCGGTTTTCCAGCACTGAAATATTTTCCTTTACAGCTGAGATCATCCTGCTGATATTCTCAGAATAAGAAGCAGGATCACCAAAATATTCGTGAGAGTAGGCTGTAATAAATCTGTATCCGTTCTCCCCGGAGGCGTTTGTAAACCGGTCGATATCCTCAAGGGTAAAAACAGGTATTGCAGCGGCTATCCAGCTGTCGTAAGAAACTGCTTCAAGAATAGCCCTGCGTGCCTTGTGGTCAGCAGCAATTATGGAAAATGCCACAAGAGGTTCATTTTCAAGCAGCTTAGTACGCAGCCCCTCGTGCTGGTTCAGATATGCAGAGCCGGTCTGATAGCTGACTCCTGTTGAAGCGAGATACTCAATAGCACTTTTCGGCAGATGAAGTGTTCCCTTTTCCGCATTTTCAAGCTGTTCCTCCAGCATTTCGAAACGGCGGCGGAATTTTTGCAATTCATCGCCTGTCTCAGCTATATGTGTACTGATATATTTTTTCGGTTCATCAGAAAAGATATAGCTATCTGCCATTGAAAATCCCGAAACTATTCCCTTTACTTCTTTATACTTATCGCAGTAAGCGTCCAGCGATTCGTTTATTTTCTGCATATCCTGAGAAATAATCTGCCTTTCAGTATTAAGTTCTGACAGACTTTCCTGATTTGCCATGGACCTTGCTGTCAGAAGATCTGATTCTTTATCAATTGCCTGTATTTTCTCGCTGAGTGACTTTATTTCATTATTGAAGTTGCTCCTTGCATCCTCTATCTCCTCTTTGTCAAAACTGCCGTCAAGCATTCTGGTAATGGTTATATTAAGTCTTTCAAGACCCCTTGATATATTTTCATCCAGCAGATCACGCTGACCTGACAAACTGTCGGCAGACGTTTTTACTGAGCTTTGCTCGCTCTTGTATGAATTGATTTCATCAGTCAGATCACTGCGAAGGCTCTGTTTTCCGGCTATTTCAGCATCAAGCTCAGAGAGTTTGCAGTCTGCCTCTGATAAAGCATGATTTGTCGCTAAAAACAGCGAATACCTCAACTGTGCTGAATAACCGCTCATATTCTGATTTTCAAGCTGCCTTTTTTGTTCAGAAAGAGCCTCTGCGTCATTTTGTGCTTTTGTCAGCCTCTGATATATTTCCGCAGCTTCAAGCACCTGTATCATATGTTCATAATAGTCACGGTTTTCCAGTGCTTCATTCATTTCATTTTCAGCTTTTTCAGCCTGTTCAGTGACTGATTCCAGTTCATCAGCATACTTATGATACATTGCGGATAACTCTTCTGCTTTTATATGGTGCTTTTTATTTTCAGTTTTTTCCCGCTGTGTTTCCAGCCTGGCTATTGTTCCCTCAAGTTCAGTAATAAATGCTCTGAGACTGAAAATATAGTCAAACAGCTCCCTTACAGCATGGGTGCTTTTATCCGAAAGGTTCCACAGTTCCCTTACAGTGGACTGAAATTCATTAAGTCTGCCGATAAATCCCGATATATCCTCACGCAGCTGCAGCTTATTGTTCTTGTCAGCATAGCTGCCGGCATAGTTGAGAAACATAGTCTCCAATGCTGACTCCGTATCACGCCGGTCATTTGTATTGCTGATACCGGGAATAATGAAATTATTCAGCAGATCATCAGTCGTTTTATATGCCTCAATAAAATTCTCAATACCACCCTCACGTTCATTGATTTTTACAAGTATGTTGTTCCATTCTTTGTGCATTATACCAAAGCTTTCCAGACTCGTCTGGTAGCTTTTCACTTTTTCCGAAGGGAAATGCTTGGCACGGCTGCTGCTTTTTATCATATCACGGACTTTGCTGAATTGGGCAACATTCATCCTGCTGCCGACCATTTCAGTAAGAGGAAAATTTACAATATCCAGCTTGTCACCAAAATTGTCATAATGATTGATGAAGGTAAAATATCTGACAGATCTGCTCTCATTGTTTTCGTCAGTATTCTGAGATGCAGCTATTGCGATGCCTGTCAGCAGATGATCACTGGAACGGTCAAGCTTCCATTCCACAAGAATATAGGCGTGGTCGGAACTTTTCTGGAAGTAGTCTGTTATCTTACGTTTCTGAACGCTTGCATTGGGTATCACAGGTTGGAGCATGAGCTGTACAAGGACAGATTTTCCGCCGCCGTTTTCAAGTTCAAGGAGAGTATTTACAGTTTGCCTTTCGGAATTCTCAAAGCTGAATAAAATATCAGGAATTATCCTGCTGTCATCATTATAACGCAGATTGACTATACGGACTCTGCTTATAGACGGCATTATTCATCACTCCCTTTAAAAATCGAATTGACCTCTTCAATTCTCTTTTGACTTAGAAAATACGGCATGAGATCATTCAGCTTTCTCGTTGGCTCATAGGTGTCCGGTTCTTTTCCTATGAGCAGTTCTTCCTCACAGAATTTGCGGATAATACGCATAATAGTCCCATACATAGTATTGACACTTTTTTCTTTTTCACTGCGTTTTGAAAGCCATTTATCAGCAAGTCTTATGAAGTCTATACTGTATTTTTCAGAAGCACCTGCAAAATCCTCCGCCTCTGAACGAATGTGCTGACAATGGTCGGTGAATTCAGCGATCATATCTGATACTTTGAAGAATTCTCTCGTCCTGAGATTAGCTCCGCTGCCGCCGTAAAGAGAGAAAAGTATAAATACAGCAAGATAATTGAACATATATATGTCGTCAAGCTTGGCGTCACTGCCCACCGAACGTTTCAGATCTGCGTTATTCTGAGCGAAAAGATCGTTAGTCTGATTCGGGATAAGATAGATACGTCCGCCAGTTTTGTAAAGTGTAAAATCAAATTCCTGCTGAAGTATACCAAGCTCATCAGCAACATCACTTTCATAATAAGCCGTAAACAGTTCAGGCTCGTCCTCTTTTGCA
>JBJEQU010000272.1:0-8418 GCA_051881935.1 Porcipelethomonas sp.
CTGTAATCATAAACTGCTGGTTTACTGCGTTGCTGTACTGATAAATGTCCACATTTGTACCGTTAGCAGTTTTTTTGCCGGCTACGTCAAGGACATATGTACCGCCGTCACCAACAGCAGAAACTATGTTATAATATCCGCCCTCAGAATTATAAAATTTCCAGATATCGTGGACGGAGGTTCCATTAGTTCCCCACTGCTGAACATTAGCGCCGTTTTCAGCCGCAGCACCTTCTACCTGCATATACAGACCGGAGCTGACATTCTTAACACGGTAAGCCGCACCATTTGTATTGTCAAGCTGCACTCCCACATACCATTTCTGAGAATCATTTCCGTTACAGCTCCACTGAACAACATCAGCACCGCTTTCTGATGAATCAGCTACAACTCCAAGACAGCTATTATCTGCTGTGGACTTTGTGGTAATGGTAAATGTTCCATCGCCGTTATCAATAAACTTGAATTTCCTTGCATCTGATTCATCGTTTGACCACAGATCCAGGCTGTTGCCATCATTAGTATCACCATAAGGCAGGTCAAGGCAATAAGTCTTGCCGTCACCAAGGCAGGTATAGATGTAATAATATCCGTCACCTGCATCTGACAGCGTCCATGTATAAGCGTTCCTGTCGGCACTAAGTCCCTGCTGAACATTTGTACCGCTTGCCGCTGAACCTGCAGCTTCAAGATACAATCCGCTGTTTAAGTTCTGGAACACGTACTTCAGGCTTGTATCAAGTACTGCACCGGATTTTGACTGAAATTCAGCGTGTTCCAGAAACGGCGAAGCATATTTTATGGAAACAAAGGCTGAAAGTTCACTGTCAGTAATATATTTTATATCGCTTTCTGCGCTGAAACAGCCGGCATATTTGGTACAGAAATCCTTTGTATCCGTTCCCTTTGTATTGTATGCGTCAATTAATGAGTAGCCGTAATTTTCGTTATTCGGATACCATGTGCTTGCTGTATTCGGAGTAAAGCTTATTTTTTCCGGCGTTGCCGAACTGCTTGATGAAATATAAGAACCGCTGTCACGGCACGGGTCACTGCCTGTTCCCATGCTTAGTGCCTGAGTTTGTGAAAACGACTGAAAACGGCAGTTTTCACTTACCATATTTGAACCGTCTCCGCCGATTATCTGTGCTGTTCCGCTGCCGTTGCCGCTGTCATAACCGCTGAAATAATTATTGTAGATGTGTGCGCTGCCGTTGCCGAGCTGAGGACAGCGTCTTACATCTTCATTCCACCAGTTGTAAAGCAGGGTTGTTCGGTCACGGGTTATTTCGCCGTTTTGCGTACCATAGGCTACTGTCCAGTAGCGGTGAGTAAATTTACAGTATGATATGGTAACATAGTCCGGACTTCTGTCTAAGTCCTTGCTGTCAAGGTACGATTCATACGGTGTATTTATCCATATAAATTTACCTACCTCGTCCTGACCATTTCCTGTTCTGTCATAGGAAAGCTCACTGTTAAAATTCACATGGTCTACCCATATCTGTCTTGATGACCAGACATTTATCAGTATTCTGTTCGGAACATTTACTGCCTGCATATCAAGATTTCTGAAAACAATGTTGTCACTGGGGCTGTCATCTTCTGCACCGTAAACATCATTTGTTCTGAACTGCGAATCATATATAGTATGTGCCGCATAAGAACCAACTATGGTTTTATTGTCACGGATTCGTGTATGACTTTTGTTCTGCATATCAATATTGGCAGTAATTACAATAGTCTGTGCCCCAACAGAGTCAAGCTGTGCTTCAAGCTCATCAGCTGTTGAAACATAGACAACCTCCCCTAAAAGTCCCCCTATTGTACCGGCTTTTTCTCCGGATGAGACCTTTGCATTTGCCGCAAAGCCTTCAAGACCGTCGAGATTGAGCTTATATTTCTGATAGTCCTGTCCGGAATATGCCGAAAGTCCAAAACCGCTGTTCATATTGTACGTAAGTGATTTTGAGGAATCTGCACTGCTTGTTATCTTATAGTAAAGATCATAGCCCTCAAAATCCTTTTCAACAGCTTCTATTTTCCATCTCTGGTCAGGACTGTCTGTGTCCTGCGCAAGCGTTACGCCTGAACCGTTTGCAGTGAGAATATTTCCGCTTTGTGAATTTACGATTTCGTAAACGCCTTCACTGATATAATTAAGCGACCATTTTTCATTAGCAGTACCAGTCTGTTCAGACGGACGGATTAACGAATTATCGGCACAGATATTATTATCCGTATTATATATTCCAAATCTGAATTGCTGGACTGGATATGTCTGAGCCGCTGACACCTCCGGCGCAGGAACTGATGCCGGAAGCAGACAGCTGCAAAGACAAACTGATACTGCCGCACTGATTATCCGCTTTAAACTCTTCCCCATTGTATACACCTTTACCTTTCATAATAATATAATTTGTATTGCGGCTCATCAGTCTTTCCCGGAACTTTTCAGTCCGGAAACAGTCAAGGCAGCCGCAAAACACAAACAATGAATCCACGTTTAAACCTTACAATATTTATGAACATATTATAGCAAAATTACTGCAAATTGTCAATCGGCGTTGTGTACTAAAATAATTGCATTTTTCCGTAAATTATATTTTCTGATGTCAGTTCATTTATCCTATGGAGCAGCAGTTTTCACTGAAACCCTATCACATACACACTGCCTGATGCATAATATATATCGGTGATTACCATGAATAAATTTTGCGATGAATTAGAGTTCACTACAGCAGTAAACACGCTGGCAACAGCCATCGCCTCGAAATTTGAAACTGCTGATGAGCTTGCTGCTGCGGCGGCTGTTATAGTCCAGATCGGAGATACCATGGATGCCATTGCTGCAAGAAGAGCATTATGTGAAAAAAATAATAATACCGGATAATTCCCATATCTGCTGCAGTATAAAAAATGACGGGCACACCCGAAAGAGTGTGCCTGTTTCTCATATTTGTCTTACATGTTCGCCGGTCTTTACTTGACTTGTCATGTGTACATCATCCTTTGTCTGCCAGAAAAGCTGCAATTGCCGCAGCATCACGGACATTCTTTCTTCCGTCCCGGTTATAGTCGCATACATCCCTGAGCATACCTTCTTTGCTTGATGAAAGCATCTTTGCAATATACGAACAGTCACGAACATCCACATAATAATCGCCGTTCGCATCACCCACAATATACGTATCGGGAATTCCTAAGTCTCCGTCAGGATCATAAACGGATACATCAAAAACAAGCTTCATCTTCTCAATAAATTCATTTGCAGAATATAATCTTCCGTTTTCGATAATACCTGAATATTCACCATAAGCATCATCAATATAAGGCACCACAAATTCGTTTCCGTAAACTGTTTTATAATAAATCACAGCCAATCTTAACATCGAAAAATGACAAAATTTTGTATCGACAATTTCTTCATCAATGCTGTCACTTATTCTTTCACTTTCTTCCTTTAACTCAATTACACCTTTTCCACCCAACTGCAATGTTTCTCCCACTGCTTCGAGTTTTCCATTTCTCTCAAGCAGCGTTATAAGCTGGTCTCCGATCTCGACATAGGTTCTGACTTCACCTGAAATAAGTAATTCAAATCTTTCTGCATAATAGTAATTTTCATTGCAGAACCCATCCATAGCATAGCTTGTGTAAACATTTCCGATGCCGCTGCTCTCAAGCTCGGCACTAAAAGATTTGTTATATTGCTTAATAGCTTCTGTTATTTCAGAGTCTGAAAACTGTGCTGATACCGGTAAACCGGAAGCAAGTAAGCCTGTACTCAATGCAAGTGATAAAGTTAATGATTTTAATTTCATAATAACCTCCGTTCTGCCGCCGAAAGCGTCATACGAACAGGAATGAAAATCTACTCAGCGGCATAATTAGAATTTTCATTTTGTCTGCCGGCTGTGTCAGCCGGAACGCCTGTCTGAATTCATTTACGTATTATAAATCATATTATTCTACATAACCGCCATACACTACAGGCTGGTCATATTCCGGTGGAAAATCAAAGCTGTCAGTTTCATTGAAGCTGCTTAAATCCGCTGAAATAAACTTTACATCGGACAGAACATAAACATAGTCACCGATAATCACAGCTCTCTGGAATCCGGCATAATAACCGCTTTCCGGATCACAGCTTTCACTGATCGTTCCAAGACTGCGGAATTTCCCGTTTTCAAATGAATAGAAAACAAACTGAAATTCCGAATTGTAACTGTCCGTATAAATCTTATCAGTGTTTACCGGAAAACCTATAATATTTCTTTCGTAACTGATAAGCAGTGCCTTGCGTTCGTACAGCGCGCAGGAGTAAACATATTCATCTTCAGTATCGTTTATCTCCACTGTGTCAAGAACCTTCAGGTTATCCGGGTCGCTGTTATCAAACATTGCAAGCTTGATACCAGTTACAGAACCGTCCTCGTCGCCGCTTTCACCGAAGCCTAAGAGCATTCCGTCCTGCCACTTCTGCATATAGCTGCTGTAACCGGTAATTTTAAGGTCATCCCTCATAACAGGCTGCTGAGGATTACTCAGGTCAACAGAAAACAGCGGGTCGGTCTGACGGTAGGTCACAACATACGCCATATCTCCGTCAAAGTTTACCGAACGGATGTCCTCATTGTCCCCGAATCCCTCAAGGCTGCCGACAGTGTTAAGATTCATGTCAAGGATATATATGCTGTTGCTTCTGTCCGAACCGCTTATGCCGATAGGGTCAAAGGTATAGACGGTGGTTGCAATTCTGAAATATCCGTCGAATTCACTCATGGAAAACTGGTCATTCAAAACGCCTCTGACATTGGTTCCGGCTCTGGGTATTATCCTGCCCTCCCCAATTTCAAAGCGTGTTATATCCGTAAATTCCCAGCCGTAGGTTATATAGATGTTGTCCTGAGAGCAGTAAACAGTCCCAGCAGTTCCCGTAACAGCCTTGAAGTCCTGCGGCTGATACGGCTTTTCACCACTCAGGTCAAAACCTGCAAGATTAATAAATGAAGTTGAATCTGATTCGACAGCCGGCTCAAGGTCAGAAATCAGAATATCCGAATATTCAACAGTCTTCTCCTCACCGTTTACACAATTTGACGGAATATACTTTTCCGTTTCCTCCGGTTTGATACCTGCTGTAGTATTATAAATAAGATCCGTGTTGTCGTCAGTTGTAATAAGATACATTGCCCCGTCATCCATAAGCCGGATATCAGTAAAGCTGCCGTCCTGCTGATAACTGCCGATAACGCTCAGATTTTCCTTTGAATAGAATGTGATAAGCGTTGTATAATCAGTATTAAAGCCGTAATAATAGCCGTCACGTGCCTCTGTATCATTATCGTATACCAGCTCAGGAGTATTATCAGATATTACGACCAGCATGTCGTTATAAAGATACATTTCGTAGATAAAACCCACATCCTCGGCGATAGTTGAAACTTTGGCAAACTCACCGTTTTCAACCTCTGCTGCTCTGACAGAGCTGCCTGTTGAATAGTAGATAGTCTTTCCGTCTGTTTTAACTATGTCCGCTTCATTTACACCCTCAACCTGATTGTATGTGTCGGTAAAATCATTGCCTGCGTATTCTCCGGCAGTGTCCGTGCCCATGTCTTTGCTGACGGAATTACCGTTCTCTGATGTCATGTCTCCGTTGTATGCATAGGTTCCTCCTCCATCCGCAGCGGCTTCTTCCCCTGCAAATCCGCCTTCTTCGTCAGCGAAATAGATATCAGAATAAACCGCCCCGACTTCTTCCATATCTTCCGCAATATTTCCGATATTTGCAAGATTCATGTAGTTATATACATCTTCATAGCTTTCAGCATATCTCATATTGCTTATTGAAGCATTCTCACCGGTGCTGAATTTGTCATCATCCGAAATGCGGACGATGGCTCTTCCGGCAAGCTCTGCCACAAGGACAAAGGCTGCGGCAGCGGAAACATACTTTAATATTTTCCATTTAATTCCACGCTTCGGGGAAGTATTTTTTTCATGTTCCACCCCTGATACCATATTTTCACCTTCTGTTTCCCCGACGCCGGCGGCTCTGCTGTCCAGCATTTTTTTCACAGACTCCGGGGAGAGTTTTTCCGGAACTTCCTTTTCCTCAAGGATTTCCCTGACCTTCTCATCATTATACTTTTCGTTCATGGTATATCTCCTTTCATAACGCAAGCTGGAGTCTGAGCTTTTCCTTGATCCTGGAAAGCCTTGATCGCACAGTGGAACTTTTCATACCGTAAATGGCAGCGATCTCATCAGATCTGTAGCCGCCCAGCACAGACAATGAAAGCAGCGCTCTCGACTCATCATCAAGGGTTTCCAGCGCATTTCTGAGCTCGGAGCTTTCAAATCCGAACCCTTCACTCTCCTGTATATCCTCCAGAGTCTCACCGGAAGAATTTATGTATTCCTTCTGTTTCCGTTTTATTTTCGCAAAGAGTATTTTCATGATCCAGCTTTTGAATGCGTCAATATCCCTTAGACTTCCTATTGACTGAAATGCGTCAATAACAGCTTCACTTACTGCGTCACAGGCGTCATGCTCATTTCTCAGGTTATATAACGCCGTATGGTACATATCCTTATACACCATTGAATAAAGCTTAGCAAAAGTCTCCGTATCCCCCTTGCCGGCAAGCTCTGTAATTTTTTTAAAATCCTCCATAATTCCCTCCTTAAAACCAGTTTCATATTATAAGTGTCATCATTTACCTTTATTGTTGCATGAATTTTCTCATTTTGTAACCTTGCACATATTCCCCCCCGTATTTTATACGAATTGCACAAGATTATAAAACTAACAGAATTCTGACAATTAAAAAGATAACCGATATAATGTAAAAAGGCGTAAAGCGTCTGAAACAGACTTTACGCCCTTTTTTGTTAGATTAATCTTCTGATGTTTTCTGAAGAGTTAAGGAATCACTGATTAAAGTCTTTTAAGCATACAGACAGCAAACTTAAAGCACCTCCTGAGAGGTGCTTTAATACTGTAAAAGACTAAATTTTTAGCAAATCATGAGAGACTTTCACTTGCAAAGCGTCCTGTCTGTAAAATACATCCCCGGACAGTGCCTTTTCGAGATTAATTTTCCTCTGTAATTTCTACAGTATACTGTGAATCAAGTCCCTTTGACTTCAGGAAAGCATTGAACTCCTTTGCCAGAGATTCAGCGGTATATGTCTCGGGAGCAGCACCAGGTCTGCCGTGTGCATTAGCCCGTGCAATATTTGCCTGAGTCTGTGAACGCACCTTTGCAATTTGTTCAGCAGTATTTGCAGAAGCTGCACCTGCGCCCTTCTTAATGTTTTCAACTACAAGACGGAACTTCGCACTGATACCCTTTGTGTGGAGGAACTCTGCAAATTCCTTGTTATCCTCGGCTGACTGGGCCTTGACAGCTTCAAAATTTGCCACATCCGCTTCATGCTGTTTGCGTGCGGATTCTGCCATATCACTGAAAGCGAGTCTGAATTTTGCAGCTATCCCCTTGGTGTGCAGAAATGCGCTGAACTGTTCGTTCAATTCAAGCATTTCCTTTTCAATTTCCTGCTGAGTTTTTACCTGTTTTTCCATTTGATAGAACCTCCCTGTTATAATTTTTTCATTAGTCTGCAAAAAAGAAAAATAATATCTACGGTCTGTAAATATAATTCTCATGTACTCAAACCAACATATGTTGATTTCTAGATTAAATTATAGTATAATTTAACTCAGATGTAAACAACAACAATCACAGGAACTGTCGGTTTCAGAAATTCAGGAGGTTTTACATGAATAAATCGGAGACTAAATACCACAATACTGCCCTGAAAATGCACAATGCACTAATCAGACTCCTGGAAAAGAAAGATTTTGACAAAATATCAATAATCGAGATCTGTTCTGAGGCAAAGGTCAATCGTTCAACCTTTTACGCCCATTATGCCAATACATACGAACTATTGAAAGAAGCATATTCCGAACGCCTTCAGCAGCTTTTTCAATCCTTTAGTCAGTCTCAGAAAGACATAAGGAGCTTTAATACGGAAGAATCAAATTTTATTTCGCCGGAATATCTCATTCCATATTTAAAATTTGTTAAAAATAACAGACGTTTCTTCAGAGTATATATGAACCATTTGCGGAGCTTTGATGCTGACAGAACATACTCATTTTTGCTGGACAGGGTATTTCTGCCTATTTACGAAAAAAATGGGATATCCGATAAAATAATGGCTGACTATATGTCAAAATTCTATCTGCAAGGTATAACGTCTGTTGTTTTGGAATGGGTAAACAGGGACTGCACAGATGACGAAGCACTCATCTGCAAAATTATTACCATGTGTGTAAGACCTCACATTAAGGCAACACCGCACAATTAACGGCTGCCGCCTTTGCCGCACATCTGCTTGCAG
>JBJEQU010000273.1:0-8321 GCA_051881935.1 Porcipelethomonas sp.
TAGTATTCACGCTGATTTTTATCCAGATTATTTCTTACCTCTTCATGAATTTCCCTTTCAATTTCAAGTACCTCCACCTCATGGACCATATTACCATAAAGCATACCCAGTCTTGAAAGTATATTCGATTCCTCAAGAAGCATCTGCTTGTCCGAAACATCAAGATTCATATTATAGGCAATATTTTCAAAGAGCTTATAAGGATTTTCCTGACCGAGAACCGAATTCATAAGCTCTCTGGGCATTCTGGGAACAAGCTCACAGTACCGCTCAAAAACAGCCTTGACAGAACGGACGATTGCCTCAAGCTCAATGGGATCAGGCTTTGCCTGACTGTAATCCGGGAGCTTTTTCACTGAGCATCTTATCATATCGCTGTCGATGTCAATGCTCTTTATCTTAGCCCGGTACAGTCCCTCCACCAGTACACGCATAACATTGTCAGGTGTTTTAAGAGTCTGCCTGATCTCAGCCACAACGCCTGTTTTGTACAGATCGTCCTTCCCGGGTTCTTCGGTAAAAGCGTCCTTCTGAGCTGTCAGAAAAATCAGCCTGTCGCCTCTTATCGCTTCTTCAACCGCATTTATTGAAATTTCCCTTGCCACATCAAAATGCATTACAAATCTCGGAAAGCATACAAACCCTCTCATTGCAACGGCAGGAAACATGATTTCTTCGTTGTCTTTTTCCATAATTCAACGTGTGCCATACCTGAAAAGCACGGCACTCTCCTTTCGCTGATTCTATCTGATATTCCGACAGCAGCGGATAAGACCGAAGTCTGTCGTTCTGTCGGCGTATTCTGTAAATTTCCGTCAGAAAAGCGTGACAGTACATTCCTACTAATACATTATAGCGTATTTTATCATATTTTGCAAGTATAATTATTTTAGAGTCCTGATGCCGGAAAGTCAGCATATTGAATTCATTCCTGTGTCTGTACACATATAATTAAAATTTGTATATATATTTCGTCATAACGTCATCATCTGCACAACAAATTGCAAAAAATATATTGAATTTGCATATTGAATAATTGAACAATAAGGTATATAATGGTAGTGGAACATTATGGGACTCTGTCCTTAATGAATAAATTATATTACAGGGGTGTTATCAGTTATGAACCTCAAAAAATTATTAGCAGGCTTTGCAGCAGCTGCAATGATATCAGCTGCGACCACCACCGGAAACGGTATCAGCTTTTACCAGGCTCCGGTATATGCAGTGGAAACGGTATCGGTATCTGCTGGTACTGACCTGAATGAATCTGCATATGTCACATGGCAGCCGGTATCGGGCGCTGACGGCTATAACGTTTACGTAAAGCCTGAAGGCGGAAGCTACACTCAGATCGATTCTATGCTCGTAAGGCAGTACGGAGGGTACTTCCGTGCAGATGCTCTGGGTCTTAAACCCGGCAGCTATGTTATGAAGATCGTTCCGGTATCAGGCGGCAGCGAGGACACGTCAAAGGCTATTGAAAGCGCAGCAATGACAGTCAAAGCCTATGACAGAACGGGTTTCGGCTGGGTTGACGGAACTTCCTCCGGCGCCTACAATGAAGACGGTACGCTCAAAAGCGACGCAGTTGTTCTCTACCTCACCGAGCAGACAAAGGATACGGTCACAATGGATGTCGTTACAAGCTCAAAGGGCACAACTACCACCGGTACTGGTATTCAGGAGATCATTAATCTGTACAAGAAGGGATATGATACAAGACCACTTGACATAAGGGTTATCGGTATGGTTACAGACCCTGCGGTAACAGAGAGCGGAGATCTTGTTGTAAGCGGAAGCAGTGACGCAAAAAGGTTATCCTGCGGCATTACCATTGAAGGTGTGGGCGAGGATGCTGTTTTCAACGGATTTGGCATAAGGCTCAAGAACCTTTCAAACTGCGAAATAAGAAACCTTGCCGTTATGCTCGTAGACAGTGATGAAGGCGACAATTTCAGCCTTCAGCAGTCCTGTGACCATGTCTGGGTACACAACTGCGATTCATTCTACGGCAAGGCAGGCAGTGACGCTGACCAGGCAAAGGGTGACGGCGCACTCGACTGCAAAAAATCCACTTATGTTACATTCTCCTACAATCATTTCTGGGACAACGGAAAATGTAACCTCCTGGGACTGAGCGAAGCCACCACTGACGGACTCTACATTACATATCACCACAACTGGTATGACCACTCAGACTCAAGACATCCCCGTGTAAGATACTACTCTGCACACGTATACAACAACTACTATGACGGAAATTCAAAGTACGGCATCGGTTCAACGCTTGGTTCATCCGTGTTTGCCGAAAACAACTACTTCAGAAACTGCAAGTATCCTATGCTGACATCAATGCAGGGATCTGACGTTGAGGCAGGCGGCATATTCTCAAGCGAGGACGGCGGCACTATCAAAGCCTACGGCAACTATATGGAGGGACAGAAGGCCTTCGTTCCCTACAGCGAGAATAACGTTGAATTTGACGCATATGTTGCTTCCTCAAAAACAGAACAGGTTCCCTCAACTGTAACATCAAAGCAGGGTTCAAACACATACAATAACTTCGATACTTCATCGGACATGTATTCATGGACAGCTGACAGTGCAGCGGATGTTCCGGCAATAGTTACAGCTTCTGCCGGACGTCAGAACGGCGGCGACTTTGACTTTACGTTCACAGATGCCGACGACGAGGATTACAGCGTAAACCAGACCCTTATGGCTGACCTTGAAGCATATACATCACCGGTTATTGCCATAGGCAGCGGATTTACAGGTGATACCCCTGCTGTGACAACACCGGCAGTAACAACAGCCGTTACGACCCAATCAACAACTGCAGCCCAGACGACAGCTGCTGCAACAACTAAGACTACAACACTTACAACCACAAAAGCGACCTCCGCAACAACACCGATAGAAATCACAGCCGATGTAATTTTCTGCTCACCAGAGGGAACTTCCTCTGCAGCAGGAACACAGAGCGACCCTATGGATGTTGTGACTGCACTTTCAAAGGTCAAGGCAGGCGGTGCTGTTTACCTTCTGGGCGGTACATACAAATTTGACGAAACTGTCCTTATCGACAGCTCAAACAACGGCTCTGAAGGCAAATACAAAACAGTGATGGCATATAACGGTGCAAAGGTTTTATGGGACTTCTCAGCCATGGCAACAGCTGATTCTAACAGAGGTGTTGTTTTAGACGGTGACTACTGGCGTTTCAAGGGCTTTGAAATTGCAAATGCCGGCGATAACGGTGTCCTCCTTGCAGGAAATAACAATATCATTGAGCTTATGGTATTTACCAACAATCAGGATACCGGTTTACAGATCTCACGCTACAGCAGCGCCGATGCAACCATTGCTGACTGGCCGTCCAACAACCTTATCCTCAACTGCACATCAAAGAATAACTGCGATGACGCTACAATGGAAAATGCCGACGGATTTGCTGCAAAGCTGACATGCGGCGAAGGCAATGTGTTTGACGGATGCATATCCTATAATAACTCTGACGACGGCTGGGATCTGTATGCCAAGGAAGAAACAGGACCTATCGGCGTTGTTACCATCCGCAACTGTATCGCATTCAGAAATGGTTTTACAGAATACGGAGAAGGCTTCGGCGACTGTGACGGCAACGGCTTCAAGCTGGGCGGTTCAGGCATCGGTACAGCTCATGTAGTTGAAAACTGCCTTGCATTTGAAAACCTGAACTGCGGATTTACAGACAACAATAACCCTCTGCTCGGCAGTCTTACAAACTGTACAGCATATAACAACGACATCAACGGCAGCGGCAAGCCTAATATTTCATGCTATCGCTGCACAGAAGGCTGTGACTTCACAAATGTGATTTCCTATGCAAACGGAACAAGACTGGGTACATCATTCCCGGGCGGAGAGTCAACAGTCAAGAGTACAAACGACAAGTTTGTGGGAACGATTGCAAATTCCGTATACTACAACTCGAAGTATTATTATGTAAATGCTCAGACTGCTATTGCTAACGGCGATGAGATCGGTGATATCGTAACACCTACAGATGACATTTTCGTAAGCCTTGAAGTTTCTCCTTATACAACGGTAGAAGCAGGTGCCGATTCACCATACGATTTCCACACAATGTGGAGAAATGCTGACGGTTCCATAAACACAAACGGCTTCCTTGAAATAAAGGATGACGCAGAGTTTGCCGGAATCGGAGTTAAGTTTGCAAGCGGTTCTCCGTCCGCTGTACTGGGTGATATCAACGGCGACGGAAACGTAAGTGCAGCAGATATCGTTCTCCTCAAGCAGTTCCTTGTAAAGGTTTCCGGCACAGTTACAGGAGCTTATGATGTAAATATGGATAATTCCATAAACGTATTCGATTTTGTGACACTCAAAAGAATGGTGCTCGCATAAAAGAGAAAATAATAATTTAAAAACCGCCCCGGCTTCACAACCGGGGCGGTTTTTCATTCCCTGACTATTTATCTCTTCCTCAGTTCCCAGAATGCCACCGCGCTGGCAGCGGCAACATTTAGAGAATCAATACCCTCTGCCATTGGTATCTTTACAGTGTAATCGCAGCTTTCAATAGTGGACTGTTTCAGTCCCTCCCCTTCCGTACCGAGGATGACGGCAATTTTTTCTTTCGATTTAAGCACAGGGTCATCAATATTGATAGTATTGCTGTGGAGAGCCATTGCAACAGTGGTAAATCCTGCATCCTTCAGCAATGAAACATAGTCCGGAGTATTCTTTTCAAAGTATGCCCAGGGAATACTGAAAATCGTCCCCATACTTACACGTACTGAACGGCGGTAAAGGGGGTCACTGCAGCCGCAGGTCAGCAATACTCCGTCAAATCCCAGCGCGGCAGCAGAACGGAAGACCGCCCCCACATTGGTCTGATTCATGACATCTTCAAGTACTGCTATCCTTGACGCCTTACCGAATACTGAACCGGCAGACATAAGACTTTTTCTCCTCATGGCACAGAGAACCCCCTGAGTCAGCTTAAACCCGGTAAGCTGAGTAAGGACAGCTGTATCAGCCGTATAAACCGGAATATCTCCGCATCGCTTAATTATATCCTCACCCTGTCCGCTGATGTATTTTCTTTCAATGAGAATTGAAAGAGGCTGATATCCGGCATCAAGGGCAAGGCGGATAACCTTTGGACTTTCTGCGATGAAAATTCCCGGTTCAGGCTCAAAAAAGCGTTTTAGCTGAAGCTCAGAGCTTGCAGCATAGGGTACAAGTTCCTCAGATGAAAGATCACTGATCTCAATTATTTCCGGCATTTTTTTCTCCTGATATCCATATTATGCTTGATTTTCAAGATATGCAAGTATTTCCTCAGCATTTGTATCAGGCTTGACCTTAGGCATAGTCTTTTCGATAATACCGTTTTCATCAATTATATAGGTGCTTCGTACCACACCCATACTTACCTTTCCGTACATTTTCTTCTCCTTCCAGACGTCATAAGCCTGAATTGCGGCAAGCTCCGGGTCGGAAAGCAGTATAAACGGCAGATCATGCTTCTGGGCAAACTTCTGATGAGAGGCTGTGCTGTCCTTGCTTATTCCGATAACGGCAATATTCTTCTGCTGGAAAGCATCATAATTTGCCGCAAAGGCACATGCCTGACGGGTGCATCCGGGAGTGTTATCCCTGGGGTAAAAGTAGAGTACCACCTTTCGTCCGGCAAAATCTGACAGTGATACTTCGTTTCCATCCTTATCCGGAAGTGTAAAATCCGGAGCTTTTGTTCCTGCTTCTAACATTTTAAAATCCTCCTTAATATAGTCTGTGATTATAAACTTGCGTATTCGCAAGGGCATTAAGGAATCACTGATTAAATCACGCCCTTTGAATCTATTATATCATATCTGCACTGATTTTTCCATAATTTTAAAGAAAATAGCTATAGCGTGTTCACATTCTCACAGCTTTTTTACAGGATACTGGTTTCGACCAAAAGTCCCTGTCCCTTTAGTATATAATATTAATGGTAAATCTCTCAGGCAGATATCCCCGGCGGAGAATTACCTATCATAATCATCCCAGAGAGATTCAAGGCGGCGGAAGCATGAAGACCATTTATCTTGACGTACTGATCGTACTGAATATCTATGTGAATTTTTTCCTTCTGAAAGGGACAGCAAGGTTTACTCACACTCCTCTCAAAACATCCAGATGTATTATCTCCTCAGTGATCGGAAGCCTTTTTTCTCTTGCAATACTTCTGCCATCCGGAAGCTTCCTGCTGTCCCTCATAATTAAACTGGCTGCCGCCGCAGTAATAACGGCGATAACCTTCGGTATAAAAGACAGGAGAAAATTTCTCCGGCTTCTTTTATATTTTTATATAATAAACTTTATATTTGCCGGAGTGGTAATGCTTCTGTACATAACCTTTAAACCGTCATTTATGGCGTTTAACAATTCGTATTTTTATGTGGATTTTTCACTGATAAGTCTGGTAATATTTACTGCAGTAGCATATTTTGCAGTAACAGCTGTGCGGTATTTTATGGACAGAGGGGCGGACAGTTGCCATAAATACAGTGTGCTTATCAGGTACAGTGAGCATACTGTAAAACTGGATGCCATTGCTGATACCGGCAACTCCCTTACTGACGGCTTCACCGGAAGACCGGTCATAGTATGTCCCGGCAGCAGTCTCGGCTTTGACTGTGAATTTTCTCCGGATAATGCCGGAGAAATATACAGCCGTTTCGGCCTCAGGATGATACCATATTCCACAATTGGCAATACGGGAATGATCCCTGTCTTTTCCCCTGACGAGCTTCTTATAACCGACGAAGAAACCGGGAAAAGGTACACTTCCGATGCACTTGTGGGTATAGTATCAAGAGAAACATCTGCAATATTCAATCCTAAATTATTGATATGAAAGGAATGTTATATATGAAACGTTTGAAAGTGTTGGTTTACAGGCTTTATCTTTTTGTCCGCAGCAAAATAGAGAAAAAGGGCGGAGATGTTTTCTATATAAATGGTTCTGATACCCTTCCGCCGCCCCTTTCAAAGGATGAGGAAGCAGAGGCGTTCCGGGAGCTTGCAGACAACAAAAGCGGTGCAAGAGAAAAGCTTATCGTACATAATCTCCGACTGGTAGTGTATATCGCAAAGAAGTTTGAATCTACCGGAACAGGAGTCGAAGACCTTATCTCTATCGGAACTATCGGACTTATAAAAGCAGTAAATACATTCAAACCGGATAAAAAAATAAAGCTTGCGACCTATGCTTCAAGATGTATAGAAAATGAAATACTGATGTTTCTGAGAAAATCCTCTCAGTACCGCAATGATATCTCCATAGACGAACCTCTCAATATCGACTGGGACGGAAATGAGCTTCTGCTTTCGGATATACTGGGAACTGATGAGGATATTGTAAACCGGGGCATTGAAACAGAAGCGGAACGCTGTATGCTCAGAGAGGCGGTTGATTCTCTTGAGGGCAGGGAAAAACAAATTATGCAGATGCGTTTCGGGCTGGCTGGTGAAAAGGAAAAGACCCAGAAAGAAGTCGCTGATCTTATAGGTATTTCACAGTCGTATATTTCAAGACTTGAAAAAAGAATAATTAAAAATTTAAAAGTAGAACTTGAAAAGAAATACTGATACTAATCCCCTTCCGAATCGTTTATGGGGCATGATTTTTAAAATGTGTTTTATTAATTCAACCATAAAACCTCCAACAACCGCTTAATTGCCGTACTTCTGCAAGGATGTAAAAGTCAAGACCGCATTTGCGTTCATTTTAGTCTTTACTTTTACATTCTTGTAGATATAATGACAAAGGCGGTTGTTGGTGAATTGTGTCGGATGTAGGCATTCACACAGTTCGAAATTCAGACTCAGTTTATGTGTGGTCAGTCTTTTATATATTCTGCAATGTCCTCTATTTTGCAATCCAATGCAGTACAGAGCTTATCTAACGTTTTGGTTTCTATATTTTCATTTGCTTTTAAACGCCGCACTGTCTTGCTGTCGATTCCACATCGTTCACGCAGAACGTAAGTAGAAACACCCTTCTTTTTCATAGTTATCCAGAGCTTATCGAAAACTATCATTATATAACCCCCTTGACATTTCTTATTATGGGGGTTATAATACTAAATATTAAGGGGATATAATCCCCATATAACGGAGAATAATTATGAGCAGCTGTACATTCTTTGGACATAGATATATATCCGACAAAATCGAATTGACTCTTAAATCCATTCTTATTGATTTAAGGCAATACCGCATAATTATTGTCGTACAGATGCGTAGTCAGATTTTTTGTC
>JBJEQU010000274.1:0-1926 GCA_051881935.1 Porcipelethomonas sp.
ATATGCAAGCAGATGACGTGCAAAGCCGTCAGGCGTTCTTTGTGCGGTGTTGCCTTAAGAATCTGACATCTTGATTATATTGCGATTTTATAGTAAAATAGAAGTGTGGCAGATAACTGCTGCCGCTATAAAAAAATAAGGAATGAAAATAATGCTGAAAGAAAAAATTGAAAAGTTTTTGCTTGACGTACAGAAGCCGGCAAGATATATCGGCGGGGAATCTGGCAGTGTCACAAAGGATAAAAGCAAGGTAAGTGTACGTTTTGCCTTCTGCTTTCCGGATTCCTATGACATCGGAATGTCACATCTGGGAATGAAGATCCTGTATTCCCTCATAAATAAACGGGAGGACTACTGGTGTGAGAGAGTGTTTGCACCGGGCACGGACTTTGAAGAGATAATGCGTCGTGAGAATATTCCCCTTTATGCACTTGAAAGCCTTGAACCGGTAAAGGACTTTGATTTTATCGGCTTTACACTGCAGTATGAGCTGTCCTATACAAATATACTTAATATGCTTGAGCTTGCAGGGATACCGGTTTTTGCAAAGGACAGAGGTGACGAGCTTTTTAATATTATCTGTGCCGGGGGTCCATGTGTATGCAATCCCGAACCCCTCGCAGACTTTTTTGACCTGTTTATTCTGGGAGAGGGCGAAGAGGTAAACTTAGAGCTTATGGACCTTTATAAGGAGATGAGGTCACAGGGAGCGTCAAAAAAGGAATTTCTGCGCAGGGCGGCGGACATAAAGGGAATTTACGTGCCGTCACTCTATGATGTATGCTACAATGAGGACGGAACAATAAATTCAGTGACTCCTCTTGACGGCGTAACGCCGGTGGTCAAAAAACGTATAATTGACGATTTCGACAAGGTGTTCTATCCGGAGGAGTTTGTAGTACCCTTTACGGATATAGTACACAACCGTGCGTCTGTGGAGGTGCTCCGGGGATGCATAAGGGGCTGCCGATTCTGTCAGGCGGGATTTCTCTACCGTCCTTTCAGGGAAAAGACTGCTGAAACTGTATGCCGACAGGCAAAGGCGCTTTGCGAAAATACAGGGTATGAGGAGCTTTCACTGGCGTCGCTGAGTACGTCCGACCACTCAGAAATAAGCGGCATTATAAGCGGACTTATTCCATATACCGAAAAGGAACATATAAATCTTTCACTGCCGTCACTGAGGGTGGATAATTTTTCCAAAGAGCTTATGGACGAAATAAAAAAGGTAAGAAAAAGCGGACTTACATTTGCGCCGGAAGCCGGAACTCAGAGACTTCGTGATGTTATAAATAAAAATGTTACCGAGGGTGAGGTAATGAGAACCTGCCGGACGGCATTTGAGGGCGGATATGCAAACGTAAAGCTTTATTTTATGATGGGGCTGCCTACTGAAACTGACGAGGATATAATCGGAATGATCGGGCTTGCACAGAAGGTAGTGGATCTCTATTATTCTCTGCCCACCCGTCCGAAGGGCAAGGGCGTTCAGGTTTCTATCAGTACTGCAACCTTTGTACCCAAGCCGTTTACTCCCTTTGAGTTTGAACCGCAGGCGACAAGGGAAGAGATCATGCATAAGCAGCAGCTTTTAATGGACAGCATTTCATCTAAGAAAATAAAGGCAAGCTGGCATGACCCGTCAACCAGTATTCTCGAAGCAGTTCTTGCAAGAGGTGACAGACGTCTGAGCCGGGTCATATACAAGGCGTGGAAAAAAGGCAGCAAATTCGACAGCTGGGGAGAGTTTTTCAATTTTGAAAACTGGAGCAGTGCCTTTGATGAATGCGGATTGAAAATGGAATTTTATGCAAGCCGCCGGAGAGAATATGACGAAATAATGCCGTGGGATCATCTGGACTATTATATCTCAAAGGAATTTCTTATAAGAGAAAACCAGAAAGCAAAAAGAGCAGAGACAACACC
>JBJEQU010000275.1:0-1924 GCA_051881935.1 Porcipelethomonas sp.
TATGCCTGCGAGCTTTTTGTGCAATCTGACAAAAAATCTGACTACGCATCTGTACAACAATAATTATGCGGTATTGCCTATATTCCATACAATGCCATACGAGCAAAAATATATTACTGCCCCGACCGATCTGGCATGGTTTATAGCAAAATACTGCTTGCATTTCCTGCTATTCCCCGACTTATATATTGACAATAAATAATAAAATATGATATAATGTATAGGTTGACGCATAATTGCCGTTTACCGGCAGATATGTGGGAAATAAATTACCTGCCGCTCATGCGGAAATAGCTTTCAGATTTTATCCCTGATAAAACATTTACGGATGATATCTGATATAAAAGTAATAATGTGGAGGAAAAAATGCAGGAATTAAAAGAAGAAAAATCCCCTGATGTGAAAAAGTCAAAAAGTATTCTTCCTTTGCGTCTGCTTTTGGGCAATATGAAGAAACTTGTTGTTCCATGGCTTATAACTGCTGCCGCTGCCGTTGTTATTGTAAACGGCACCTATGTAGTATCGGACTTTTCAGACCGGACAGCTTCTGTGGTTGTCAATTTCAGCTTTGACGGTATTGAAGCCGGTCACGACCCTTCCGGAAGCAAATTTGATATAAATGAAATCAAATCAAAAAAAGCCATTGAAGCGGCAGTGAAGGAACTCGGAATTGAGGACGCTGATGTTGATGAAATATATTCGAGTATATCCATCTCCGGCAGCGTACCGTCAAATGTTATTGAGAGAATAACAAAATACACCTCAATGTACGGCGGCGAAGAAATACTAACCTCAAAAAATATACAGGATACCACATACTATCCTACCCAGTATCATATAACAATGAGCTGCTCCAAAGTCGACATGGATTACGGCGACTGTATCGACCTGTTGAATAATATAACCGAAAGATATGAGGATACATTTATAAATAACTATGGTTATAAAAAAGCTCTGGAAAATGCAGTTTTATCCATTGATTATAATGATTACGACTATGTTGATGCAATATTGGTTTTCGACTCGTCTCTCCAGTCCCTTCAGGATTATATTGACAAGCTTGCCGAAAAAGACAGTACACGTTTCCGCTCAGAGGAAAGCGGATATACATTTTCTGACCTCTCGAAATCTATACAGACTATACGGGATGAGGATCTGGAAATGATATCATCGTATATTACCCTCTATAATATATCAAAGGATAAAGAAAATCTCATTTCAAATTATCAGTTCAGAGTTGAGGAATATACACGCCAGAAAAAAATCTGTGAAGAAAAGCTTGCCGCAATCAAGGATACTCTTGAGATATATGAAAAGAATGCTATTTTAATATTCGGAAACGCAACAAGCGGGACTGACGCAACACTGAGCCGTTCCTCCGATACATATGACGAGCTTATTTCTCAGGAGGTTGAAGTCCAGAAGACCATATCTGACTATGAGCAGAAAATCGAAAAATATAACGAACGTATAAAAGAGCTTAAAAACAGTACGAAAACCGGTTCAGAAGACACAGTAAAGGAAAAATTTGAGAAACTTAACAAAAAGGTCGATACCCTCCTCAGCGCCGTGAGCACTACAGTCGGCGAATACTATGAGGATGCGGTCCTTGCTAACGCCTATGAAATACTATCCCCGGCATCAGGTTCCACATTAGGAATTTTTATAAATTCAGTCAAGGATGCATTCCATTTGGCTGCTGCTGCTGAACTTATCATAGCCGGCATTTATATCCTTGTCTGCCTTGCAGCGTGTGAAAGTCATCTGAACAGTTTTGTGACTGATAAGTACCGGATGCTGAAAAAAGCTATAAAGAACGGCAGAAAGAATAAAAAAAGCAAGGGGGCAGTAAAATGAATTCAGATAAAGAAAAGAATATTAATCTTGTTCTTAAACAAAATGATGACGAAGAAAAAGGTATTGC
>JBJEQU010000276.1:0-8263 GCA_051881935.1 Porcipelethomonas sp.
AAGCTCCGGATTAAGCTCAATGTTTTCACTTTTCAGCCAGTTTGTAAGTTCCTCAAAGGTCAGCACTGCGTCAACAATGCCCTCATAATGCTCCGCCTCATCCTTTTTGGCAACGCATGGTCCGATGAAGACGCATTTTGCATCCGGGATACGTTTTTTTATGTCCTTGCAGTGAGCCTGCATCGGAGAAACAACATCCGCAAGATACTGAAGCTCATTGGGATAATATTTCTGAATAAGGAGGTTTACAGAATGGCAGCAGGAAGAAATAAGAATATCCCTGTTTTCCTCTTTAAGGATCCTCTCATATTCATTCTTTACTATCGTTGCACCTACGGCAGTTTCCTCAACCTCTGTGAATCCCAGCTTCAGCAGAGCCTCACGCATTGCTGAAATTCCCACACCGTCATAATTTGCAATAAAGGACGGTGCAAGACTTACATACACAGGATCACCGCTCTGGAGGAGAACCTTTGCCTTTTCTGTTTCATCGACGATTTCCTTTGCATTCTGAGGACAGACAACAAAACACTGCCCGCAGAGAATACATTCGTTTCCAATGATGTGTGCTTGATTTCCCGAAAAACGAATTGACTTGACTGGGCAGTGACGAATGCACTTATAACAATTTTTGCAGTTTGACTTTTTTAAAGTAAGACAGTTGGGCATGGCAGCTTACTCTCCTTTCGATATTACTGAAAGAATATTTTTCTCAAAAAATTCGTTGAACGTTTCTCTGGTGATACCCGTATAAACCTCATCATCCACCTGAATTGTCACACCTACACGATTACACTTGCCGGTGCAGAAGCTTCCGGCAAGTGTGATATCGTTTTCAAGGTGGTGCTGTTCAACGGCGTCCTGCATAAGCTTAACTATCTCTTCCGAGCCTTTTAAATGGCACGAGCTTCCTACGCAAACCTGAACAATCATAAATCTTACACCTTTGCTTTAATTTCTTTTTCAAAAAAGTCCTTTACGCTGTCAGGAGATACGGAAAAGAAATTTCCGTCAACCGTTACGCAAACGCCTTCCTGACATCTTCCCATACAGAATGTTCCGCCAAGCTCAACCTCGTTTCCGAGATTGTTTTCACCGATAAGGTACTGAAGCTGTTCAACGACCTGACGTGAACCCTTTATATGACATGAAGACCCGATACATACTGTTACTTTCATCTGTTTTTCTCCTTATTCGTAATCAACCACGTCTACCCAGCCGAGAAGGAATTCACGTTCCTTGTCGTTACCTTTTACTGACTGTGAAGCAGCAACGATCGGCATCCACTTCTGAACATACTGCTTAGCAGTATTGCTCTTTTCGCAGAAGAGGTCAAGGTATTTCTTTGCATGCTCGATCTCTCCGTTGAGCCAGAAGAGGAGGTATGTTCTTGCAGCATCTGCAGAGGCATTTCCCTGCGTAACATGTGACCAGTCAATTATATAGGATGTGCCGTCCTCAGCAACGATTATATTTGACGGGTTGAAGTCGCCGTGGCAAACCTTGTTGTGCTTGGGCATACCTTCAAGGTGAGTATGGAGATCATAGCGTGTTGTAGCATCAAGCTCTGCCTGGCTTATCTTTCTGTTCATCTTGTCCTTGAGCTTGTTGAGCAGAGGGCATGTCTTTGCCTGTACCTGAAGCTGGAGATCAACGAACTGTTCAAGATATTCATCATACTTGTCAGGGTTTTCCTCCATAAGCTGTGCAAGAGTCTTGCCCTTGATAAATTCGGAAACGATAGCCCATTTTCCGTCGATCATTGTGATCTCAAGGATCTTAGGGATGTTGAGGCCTGTTTCTTCAATTCTTGCCTGATTGAGAGCTTCGTTGAGGACGTCAGCTTTTGAATAATCTTCATTAAAAACTTTTATACATTTATTACCGTCACGATATACGGTTTTTGTATTTCTAACTGCAATAACTCTGTCGAGATTCATATAATACTCCCCCTTACTGATTATTTATTATTTTTTGAATTGCGGTATGCCTGCTTGAAATCAGTTGAATCAACAGCTGCATCCTTGCTGAACTGATGTGCATCCGGGATCTTCTTTTCAGTAAATGTTCTGCCATAGTAAGCATTGAGATACATCTGCTTGATTTCTTCCATAAGCGGATAACGCGGATTAGCACCTGTGCACTGGTCATCAAATGCCTGTTCAACCATGTCATCAAGTCTGTCAAGGAAGTCCTTTTCATCAATGTTGTAATCCTTGATAGTAGGCTTTATGCCGACTCTTGACTTGAGGAGATCAAGACCCTTAATAAGGTTTTCAAGCTTTTCTTCGTCAGTGTTTCCGCCGAAGCCTAGGTAATCAGCAACCTCTGCATAACGTGCAAGGGTATGCGGGTGGTCGTACTGAGGGAATGTACCCATCTTTGCAGGAACCTCATATGCGTTGAAGCGGAGAACCTCATCGATCATAAGTGCATTTGCAACACCGTGCGGGAGGTGGTGGAACGCACCGAGCTTGTGAGCCATTGAGTGGCAGACACCAAGGAATGCGTTTGCGAACGCCATACCAGCCATTGTAGCTGCATTTGCCATATTTTCACGAGCCTTGATATCATTAAGACCGTTGTCATATGCCTGAGGAAGGTTTTCAAATATCATCTTGAGAGCCTGAAGTGCAAGGCTGTCTGTATAGCTTGTTGCGAGCATTGAAGCGTATGCCTCAAGAGCATGTGTTACAGCGTCGATACCTGATGCAGCCGTAAGTCCCTTTGGAGCACTCATATGGAAGTCTGTATCAACAATAGCCATGTTAGGGAGAAGCTCATAGTCAGCAAGAGGATATTTAACACCTGTCTTTTCATCTGTGATAACGGCAAATGGTGTAACCTCAGAACCTGTACCGGCAGATGTCGGGATAGCAATGAAGTATGCCTTTTCACCCATCTTAGGGAATGTGTAAACACGCTTGCGGATATCAGAGAATCTCATTGCCATATCCATAAAGTCAGCTTCCGGATGCTCATAGAGAACCCACATGATCTTGCCTGCGTCCATCGCAGAACCGCCGCCGAGAGCGATAATGCAGTCCGGCTGGAATGCCTTCATCTGCTCAGCGCCTGCCTTTGCACATGCAAGGGTCGGGTCAGGAGCTACGTCAAAGAATGTTGTATGCTGGATACCCATTTCATCCAGCTTGTCTGTGATAGGCTTTGTATAGCCGTTATTGTAAAGGAAGCTGTCTGTAACGATAAATGCCTTTTTCTTGCCCATTACATTCTTTAACTCATCAAGGGCAACAGGCAGACAGCCTTTCTTAATGTATACCTTTTCAGGCACTCTGAACCAAAGCATGTTTTCTCTCCTCTCGGCAACTGTCTTAATATTGATAAGGTGCTTAATTCCAACGTTTTCACTTACAGAGTTGCCGCCCCATGAGCCGCATCCCAGTGTAAGGGAAGGAGAAAGCTTAAAGTTATAAAGGTCACCGATACCGCCCTGTGAGGAAGGAGTATTAACGAGGATACGGCATGTCTTCATGCGTGAAGCGAATTCGTCAAGCTTATCCTTTTCTGTTACAGGGTCAAGGTAGATAGAGGATGTATGACCATAGCCGCCGTCAGCGATAAGGTGTTCTGCCTTGTCAAAAGCGTCCTGGATGTCCTTAGCCTTGTACATAGCAAGAACAGGCGAAAGCTTTTCATGAGCAAATTCTTCTGAAAGATCAACGCTTTCAACCTCGCCGATGAGGATCTTTGTACCTTCCGGAACTTCAATACCGGAAAGTTCGGCGATCTTAGCAGCCTTCTGACCAACGATCTTTGCGTTGAGTGCGCCGTTTATAATAATTGTCTTGCGGACCTTTTCGGTCTCTTCCGGATTTAAGAAGTAACAGCCTCTTGCTGCAAATTCAGCCTTGACTGTTTCATATATACTTTCGTGAACGATAACCGACTGCTCTGAAGCACAGATCATGCCGTTATCGAATGTTTTTGAATGGATAACAGAGTTTACTGCAAGTAAAATATCAGCAGTTTCATCAATGATAGCAGGAGTATTTCCGGCACCAACGCCCAGTGCAGGCTTGCCTGATGAATATGCAGCCTTAACCATTCCCGGACCGCCTGTTGCGAGGATAATATCTGCTTCCTTCATAACAAGATTTGTCATGTCAAGGCTCGGTACATCGATCCATGAAATGATGCCTTCCGGTGCGCCGGCTTCAACAGCAGCCTCAAGAACTACCTTTGCAGCAGCAATTGTTGAAAGCTTTGCTCTCGGGTGTGGGCTTATGATAATACCGTTTCTTGTTTTAAGTGCAATAAGAGTTTTGAAGATAGCCGTGGAAGTAGGGTTTGTAGTCGGGATTACAGCAGCGATAACGCCGATAGGTTCAGCGATCTTCTTGATGCCGTAAGCCTTGTCCTCTTCGATAACGCCGCATGTCTTTGAATTGCGGTATGCGTTGTAAATATACTCGGAAGCGTAATGGTTCTTGATAACCTTGTCTTCAACGATACCCATGCCTGTTTCCTCAACTGCAAGCTTTGCAAGAGGGATACGTGCCTTATTTGCAGCAGTTGCAGCAGCAAGGAAGATCTTATCTACCTGTTCCTGGGTATAGCCTGCAAAAATCTTCTGCGCTTTGCGGACATTGGCAATAGCTTCTTCAAGTTTTTCTACACCGTCTACAATTTCGTACTGTTTTTCTTTCACGATGGTGAACCTCCTATTATCTGTTGATGATTGGATAACAATTTCAAATGTGCCAGCGATAATGCCAGATTTTCCTGACTTACGATAACACTCTCAGGAACGTTTAGCGTTACAGGAGCAAAATTCCATATCGCAGTGATTCCGTCCTCTATCATCAGGTCGCACACCTTCTGCGCCTCGCTTACCGGCACAGTTATAATTCCTATGTGAACATCCTGAAGCTGACAGAAGGATCTGAGCTGTTCAAGCGGCAAAACAGGTTTTTTCTTCACCGTCTGTCCCGACTTTGTCAGGTCAGAGTCAAAGGCTGCCAGAATATCCATACCGAAAACCGAAAATCCCTCAAAGCTGAGCAGTGCTTTTCCAAGCTTTCCGGCACCGACTATTACGGCACTGCTTCTCTGCTCATTGCCTAATGCTTCATTAAGATCCTCGATAAGCTCGCTTTTAAGATATCCTACCTTTGGTCTGCCCTTGCTGCTTACGGAATTCAGGTCCTTTCTTACCTGAACTTCTCCGAGTCCCAGCGCCTTTGCTATCCCGGTCGCCGAAACATATTCATCCTTAACATCCGACGAACTAAGATATTGAAGATACATCGGCAGACGTCCCAGTGAGGCTCTTGTTATTGCTGTTTGTCCCATTGCAATCACCTCCCGAATTGCTTCCTCCTGTATGACTATATTCTATCATATTTTCCCTGAAATTGCAATAATTAATTCGTATATCGGTATTATCATTATCGATATACTATCTATCGATTTACCCCATATGCAAAAATCCTATAAGAACAAGTTCTTATTTTTATCATTCGGTATTTTCACCTTAAACACACTTCCATTTGATCCGGTACTGCTGACATGAATCGTACCGCCATGCAGTTCTATAATTTTTTTCGCAATGGTAAGTCCCAGACCAGTTCCCTTCACAGAATGGGAAGTATCGCCCTGATAAAACTTGTCAAAAATATGTGCCGCTGTTTTCTCGCTCATACCCTTTCCGCTGTCCGTAAAGGTAAAAATGATTTTGTCCTGTGACTGCACCGCTTTCACATCAACCTTGCCATATTCCGGAGAAAACTTTATTGCATTGTCAATGAGGTTTATCCACACCTGTTTGAGCATTTCTTCATTGCCTACTGCATAAATTTCTTCGCTGTCAAAGGAAATATCTATATGCTTATCTGCCCATTTGCTGTACATCATGGCAATAACAAGCCGTATCTGTTCGCTGACATTGAACCGCTTTTGCTCAGTGAGAATGGTCTGCTGTTCAATTCTGGACAGGTTCAGTACACTTGCGGATAATTCGCTTAGCCGTTCCGATTCATTGATGATAATATCCAGATATTCGTTCCGTTCTTCTTCCGTCAGATCGTTGCTTTTTAATATCTTTGCAAACCCCCGGATAGAAACAATGGGTGTTTTGAATTCATGGGAAAAGTTGTTTACAAAGTCCGTCCGCAGCATTTCAACGCTGCTCAGCTCCTGCGCCATATGATTGAAGCTGCTGCTGAGTTTCACAAACTCATCCGGACCCTGCAAATTGATTCTGATACTGTAATCGCCTTTTGATATTTTATCAGAAGCAGCTATAAGTTCACGCAGCGGCGCAAGGGAACGATAGCTGAGATACGCCGATAATGCCATTCCCACAATCAGAAAAACAAGGGAAAACCAAAACAATGAGAAATCTTCGATATTTTCAGTTTTTAACAGTCCGGTCTTGTTCAGGAGAAGTATTCCTCCCAGCACTATGTAGAGTGTCAGCATCATAACAAGCGTGAATTGAAATGCAAATGTCAATGTCAGACCAAGCTTTTTTATTTTATTCATGGTGTATCACCGCCTTGTAGCCTATCCCTCTGATTGCTATGATCTCAAATTCCGTCCAGCCGGCAAAACGCTTTCGCAGACGGTTGACATGAACATTCACTGTAGTATCCACCGTTTCCGATTCCATTCCCCATATTTCATCCATAAGCTGCAAACGGGTGAAAATTTTATCCGGATAGGAAAGCAGCTTATACAGCAGATAAAATTCCTTCTGGGGCAATGTCTGGCTCTGACCGTTCTTTGAAACTGTCAGTGAATCGTAATCAAGCGTCACCTTACCGATATGCAGCTTGTGTTCATTGACAATTCTGGCTCTCCTCAGAAGTGCTTTTATTCTCAGAAGCATTTCTTCTTCATTAACGGGCTTTACCATATAGTCGTCTGTACCCACAATAAAGCCCTTGCACCGTTCCTCAGGGAGCTGCTTTGCCGTCACCATGAGAATGGGCGTGTTGTCACCGCATGACCGTAATTGTTCGGTAAATTCATAACCGTCCATTTCCGGCATCATGACATCCAGTAATATAAGATCAATATGCTGCTTGTCCATAAGGTCTAAGGCCTCCACTCCGTTTGCCGCCTCAAAGACCTCATATCCGTTGTGTTTCAGCACTGCTTTCATCAGTTTAGCAGTGCTTTTGTCGTCTTCCGCCACAAGAATCTGAAACATGTCATATTCCTCCTGCTTATTTTCTATCCCCATTATATCACAAAAAATAAACCTAAAATAAACTGCATAATAACTTTCACCTGAATTTCACAAAAACAGTCTCAAAGTTAATTTTCAGTTTCTCAAAGTGAGATAGAATATCCCTGTCAACAAAACCAAGACCACTCAAAACAATAAGGAGGTATTTTATGGAGTGCATAAAAGTTGATAATCTCACCAAAGACTACGGTCATGGACGGGGAATCTTTTCCGTATCATTCAATGTCAGTCAGGGAGAAGTTTTCGGATTTCTCGGACCCAATGGTGCAGGAAAAACCACAACCATACGTCATTTAATGGGATTTTCAAAACCGCAGAAAGGCTCGGCAAGAATCCTCGGAATGAGATGCGACAGAAAGAGCAGTCAAATCCTTGCCAATGTAGGCTATCTTCCCGGCGAGGTTGCATTGCCGGAATCTCTGACCGGCTGGGAATTTATCCGTATGATGCAGGAACTTCGTCACTGTTATAATAAAGATTATCTGGACTATCTGATCGACAAGTTTCAGGTTGATCTGAAAGGCAAGACAAAACACATGAGCCTCGGCAACAAACGCAAGCTTGCAATCGTAACGGCATTTATGGCAAATCCGGACATTCTGATTCTTGACGAACCCACCTCCGGACTGGATCCGGTGATGCAGGAGACATTTATTGATTTTATGCATGAGGAAAAGAAGCAGGGCAAAACCATTCTTCTCTCAAGTCATATGTTCAGCGAGGTTGATGCGGTCTGCGACCGGATAACAATTATAAGGGACGGAAAAATAGTGTCTACCATTGATGCGGATGAAATCAGGCATAACGAGAACAAAACATATCAGGTTTCATTCTTTTCTGCAAAAGAAGCATACGCTTTCACCAAAGCGCTGATTCCTATGGAATGCCATGCCGAAACAGCTGCGGAAACTGTCAGCGTTTCGGTAAATGACAGTAATATCGGTCAGCTTCTGAATGTGTTATCCAATTATCGGGTGAAGTGCTTCAAGGAAGTTCAGTTTACTTTGAGAGATTACTTTATGCATTTCTATCAGAAAGAGCCGGCAG
>JBJEQU010000277.1:0-8244 GCA_051881935.1 Porcipelethomonas sp.
TGACAAAAAATCTGACTACGCATCTGTACGACAATAATTATGCGGTATTGCCTTAATTATATCAAAGTTCCCGGACATATGGAATTGCAGGGGTACGGAAAGCCGCAGTATGTAAATACCATGTATCCATGGGAAGGAATGGAAAATCTCCGTCCGCCGTATATTTCCGAAAAAGACAATCCTGTCGGAAGCTATGTAAGGTACTTTGACCTGGAAGATGGTCTGAAGGATAAAGATGTGTACATTTCCTTTCAAGGCGTTGAAACAGCAATTTATGTATGGCTTAACGGTGAATTTATCGGTTACAGCGAGGATTCCTTTACACCATCTGAGTTTAATCTGACAGAATATATCAAAGAGAAGAACAATAAGCTTGCAGTTGCAGTGTTCAAGAGAAGCTCTGCAAGCTGGCTGGAGGATCAGGATTTCTGGCGGTTTTCAGGTATTTTCCGTGACGTCTATCTTTATGCTGTGCCTGCGGTTCATATCCGTGACATGAAAATTGCTGCGGACTATGACTGTGAAACTGGAAACGGGCATTTTACGGCAGAACTTGATGTTATGGAAAAGAATAATGTAAAGTATTCAATAACAGCAAATCTGACCGACACACAAGGCATTTGTGTATCAGAAACATCTGTATCTGACGGTAAAATTGACTGGCATATAGAAAACATAGCTCCCTGGAGTGCAGAAATTCCAAACCTTTATACTTTTATAGCTGAAATTAAAGATGAAAACGGAAATGTGATCGAGGTTAGTACTGTAAAAGTCGGCTTCAGGAGATTTGAACTGAAAAACGGACTTATGTGTATCAACGGAAAAAGGATCATTTTCAAGGGTATTAACCGTCATGAATTCAATATGAAGAATGGCCGCTCCGTTTCCGAGGAGGATATGCTGTTTGATATCCGGTTCATGAAAAGAAATAATATCAACGCTGTCCGTACCTGTCACTATCCCAACAATTCAAGGTGGTATGAGCTTTGTGACGAATACGGCATCTATCTCATTGATGAAACTAATCTGGAAACACACGGGACATGGCAGAAGCTTGGAGCCTGTGAACCATCATGGAATATTCCGGCATCTCTTCCGGAATGGAAGGCAGCTTGTCTTGACAGGGCAAAGTCCATGTATGAGCGTGACAAAAATCATGCAAGCGTCCTGATATGGTCCTGTGGCAACGAATCATATTGCGGTGATGATATTGCGGCAATGGCTCAATACTTTCATGAAGCTGACCCAACAAGACTTGTTCACTATGAAGGTGTAACATGGAATCGTAAATATGATGATATTACAGATATGGAGAGCAGAATGTATGCCAGGCCGGCTGATATAGAAGAATATCTGAAAAAGAACACAGGAAAGCCATATATCAGCTGTGAATATATGCACGCAATGGGCAATTCTTTAGGCGGTATGTTCCTCTATACAGACCTTGAAGATAAGTATGAAGCGTATCAGGGTGGTTTTATCTGGGATTATATTGATCAGGCACTGCAAATGGAAAAAGAAAACGGCAGAAAAGTTCTTGCTTACGGAGGAGATTTTGAGGACAGGGCTGCTGATTATGGCTTTTGCACAAACGGCATTGTATATGCAGACAGAACGTATTCTCCGAAAGTACAGGAAGTAAAAGCTTTATATTCCAATATCAGAATGACAATAAGAAAAGGGATTCTGACAGTGGAAAACAAAAATTTATTTGCCGGTACTGATAATCTGAAATTTTTAGTTAGACTCCTGAAAAATGGTGTTGAAATAAAAGCTGAGAGCTTCGTTTTTAGTGTGGGTGCAGGGGAAACAAAATCCTGCAAGCTTAATGTGGAAATACCTGAGTGTCCAGGTGAATATGTATGTGAGGTTTCTGCTGTGCTTGCAAATGATACGATATGGGCAGAAAACGGTCATGAAATTGCATTTGCTCAGGAAGTGCTTGCAGTAAAGGAAAATTCTGTTTCAGAAAGGGGATATAAGAAGCCTTCCATTGTCTATGGTGACGTGATAATCGGCGTTCAAGGTGAAGATTATTCCATGCTGTTCGATAAAAAAGAGGGTGGTATCAGTTCACTTGTCTATAATGGTAAGGAATTTATCACAAGAGTTCCGAGGGTAAGCTTCTGGAGAGCCATGACAGACAATGATACCGGTGCAGGAGAACCCGCAAAGCTTTCACAGTGGCTGATTGCAGGCAAATTTGCTTTCTGCTGCGGCGATAAAACATCAGTCAGAGAACTTGAAAATGCACTTGAAATCACATTTGTATACAATGCAGTCTGTATTCCGTTATTTGAATATAAAATAATTTATACGGCTTTCTATGACGGCAGACTTGGCGTTAAGGTAATGTATCCCGGCACAGCAGATATGCCTGATATGCCGGTGTTTGCGATAGATTTCAAAATAAAAAAAGCTTACAGTAATTTCAGCTATTATGGAATGGGACCGGATGAAAACTACATTGACAGAGTCTCCGGTGCAAGACTTGGCTTCTGGAAGTCAGATGCTTACCAAAATTTTTCTTCCTATCTGAATCCGCAGGAATGCGGAAACAGAACGGGTGTAAGGTTTATGAGTGTTTATGATGAGGAGAATATTGGGCTTACATTTAATAAAACTGAAACACCCTTTGAAATGAGTATTCTTCCGTACAGTGCCTATGAGCTTGAAAATGCTATGCACAGGGAGGAATTGCCGAATACAGATTATTCATGGGTCAGAATTGCATCGAAACAGATGGGTGTCGGTGGAGATGATTCGTGGGGAGCACCTGTGCATGATGAATTCAGAATAGATTCAAAAAAGATATGATTCTTGAATTCGTTATTTGCCCTTTAAGCTGAAAGGCAGAAAGGAAAACAATGATTATTAAAGACTTGATTGAAGAAATAAAAAACGGCAGACTCGATGATGTATTCAAGAAAATTTATAGATCTGTTGATATTGAAAATCAAAAGGGCAGGTATATAAATGCTGCGGAGAAATTTAAAGCGCTATATCCAAACCGTGAGGAAATATATATTTATTCCGCACCCGGACGCACTGAAATCGGCGGTAATCACACTGACCACCAGCATGGCTGCGTTCTTGCAGCAACGGTTGATCTGGACGTCATTGCTGTGGTAGCATTCCACAACGAGGGTGTTATCCGGGTACAGTCGGCAGTCTATCCGCAGAATCATGTGGATTTAAATGACCTTTCAGTACAGAAGAAAGAAACGGGCAGTTCGTCAGCGCTGATTCGTGGGATTGCCTCCAGATTTCACGAAATGGGTGTCAAAATTTCCGGATTTGACGCATATACCACCTCTGATGTGTTGAGCAGAAGCGGTTTGTCCTCATCAGCGGCATTTGAAGTTCTGATCGGTACAATTATTGACAGCCATTACAATCATGGGAAAGCTGGTGCTGTTGAGATTGCAAAAATCGGTCAATATGCAGAAAATGTGTACTTCGGCAAAAAAAGCGGTCTTATGGATCAGATGGTAAGCTCTGTGGGCGGTCTTGTTTCCATTGATTTTCATGATACCGAAAATCCTGCTATAAAAAGCTTTTCATATGACTTTGAAAAATCCGGTTACTGCCTGTGCGTGACCGATACAAAGGGAAGTCATGCAAATCTCACCGACGATTATGTTGCGGTGCGTTCTGAAATGGAAAGCATTGCTGCACAGTTCGGAAAAGAATTTCTCGGAGATGTGGATGAAAATGAGTTTTACAGCGCAATTCCGCAGCTTAGAGAAAAATGCTCCGACCGTGCCGTAATGAGAGCCGCACACTTCTTTGCGGAAAACAGACGTGCACTACTGGAGGCAGACGCACTATCAGAGGAAAATATGAATTGTTTCCTTGAACTTGTCAGACAGTCGGGAGAGTCATCAGCAACTCTTTTGCAAAATCTGTACTCCTGTTCAAATCCGACTGAGCAGGCAATCCCCCCTTGGTATTATGTTAAGCCAGAAGATTCTTGGAAAAAGCGGTGCTGTCAGGGTACACGGCGGCGGCTTTGCAGGAACGATTCAGGCATTCGTGCCTGCGGAAAAAGTAAACGAGTATTCACAGGAAATGAACCGCATTTTTGGTGACGGCAGCTGCTATATTCTGAGGATTCGTCCTGTGGGCGGTATGGAAATAACGGAGGGATAATGATGCGTATTTTAGTATTAGGCGGTGCAGGCTATATCGGTTCTTCTACAGCGGCAACCTACGGCGAACCTGAGAACATTCCAATACTGGAAAGTTACAGAACCTGTCCGACAAATCCATACGGCGAAACAAAGCTTGCCATGGAAAAGATGTTCCACTGGACGGCAAAGGCACACGGACTGCGTTATGTTTCTCTGAGATATTTCAATGCCTGCGGTGCAGACGAAAGCGGCACCATCGGAGAAGCACACAATCCGGAGAGCCATTTGATTCCTCTGATTTTACAGGTGCCAAACGGCAAGCGAGAGGCAATCTCTATTTACGGCACTGATTATGATACCCCCGACGGAACCTGTATTCGTGATTATATCCATGTTACCGATCTGGCACAGGCGCATATTCTTGCAGTTCAGTATCTGATGGACGGCGGAGAAAGTGATATTTTTAATCTGGGGAATGGAATTGGTTATTCTGTCAGAGAAGTGATTGAAACTGCAAGATCCGTTACCGGACATTCTATTCCGGCAATAGAAACCGAACGTCGTTCCGGTGATCCGGCAAGACTGGTTGCTTCCAGCGAAAAGGCACGGAAAATCCTTGGCTGGAATCCGGTGCATGACAGCCTGGAAGAAATTACTGCAAGTGCATGAAACTGGCATAAGAATCATCCTGAAGGATATGAAAAATAGGGAGTGAAGAGCATGATTTATGATGATATACAGCGGCTGATAAGCTACGCCTTGAAAAATGAATTGATTGCTCCGGAAGATGTTTATGTTATTCGCAATCATTTTATGGAGGTGTTTCAGCTGACCGACTGGCAGGAATCCGTAGCAGACTGTCATGATGCCGACATTGATACACTGCTCTGTCCGCTGATGGATTATGCCTGTTCACACAATATCATTTCTGACACAACTGCCTCCCGTGACTTGTTTGATACAAAGCTCATGGGAATAATCACACCGATGCCGAGGGAAGTAACAACTGAATTTCGTCAATATTATGCAAAATCTCCGGAATCAGCCACAAACTGGTATTATGATTTCAGCAAGAAACTGAACTATGTCCGTCAGGGCAGAATTGCCAGGGATTTGAAGTGGACCTACGAATCAGAGTATGGCACACTGGATATCACCATAAATCGTTCTAAACCGGAGAAAGACCCGAAAGATATTGCAGCTGCAAAATCAGTTCAGACGGCAGCATATCCCAGGTGTCAGCTTTGTCCTGAAAATGAAGGCTTTGCTGGAAATCCGAATCATCCGGCAAGACAAAATTTGCGCCCAGTACCCATGAGTGTTTTCGGAGAAAGCTGGCAGCTCCAATATTCTCCCTATGGCTATTACAATGAGCATTGCATTGTATTCAACGAACGTCATACGGAAATGAGAATTGATGATACAGTCTTTGAAAAGTTGTTTGACATACTGGATTATCTGCCCCATTATTTTGTTGGTTCCAATGCAGATTTGCCGATTGTGGGCGGTTCAATTCTCAGTCATGAGCATTTTCAGGGCGGAAGATACACATTTGCAATGGAAAGAGCACAAATTGAAAAGAATTTCTGCATCTCGCAATTTTCAAACGTACAGGCAGGAATTGTGAAATGGCCCATGTCTGTTATCCGGCTGAAATCCGAAAACAGAGGGCAGTCACAGTCATACGGAATGAACTATCAGAAACTTGGCAAAGAACTGAAAAGTCAGGACGAATTAGCGGTCATGGACGGTGGTAAATGTATCTTACAGCTTAGAGGAGTACGTCCGTTCTTCTCCGACAAATACGATATTACCCGTCACAAAAACTATCATATGCTTTTAGATGATAATCCGAAGATGGAATTCAACATTGAAAAGTATGTAAGTGACCAAAGAGCGATGCATCTGAATCTGTCTTCAAGGGACATCTTAACTGAATTTGAAGTAAATGTAGACGGCACCGGAAAGGAAGATAGTCCTGCTGAGGCAACAGAAAAAGAAAAAGCTGAAGCAGAAGCTGAAATTAATGAGAATGCCGAAAGAGAAATAGAAATTGGCATATCAGACAGTGAAGAATCCGAATAAAAAAGAGAATCGGAAGAAGCTGAAACGGACAGTCTGAACAATCAGACTATTTACTTTATTTTATTTAAGGGAGACTTTTTTTCTATGGAAAACACAAATATTTCTGCGGTTAAGACCGCAATGACAACAAACGCTGCACCGAAGCATAAGTTGCTTGCAAAGGGCAGCAGATTCGCAAAAAAGGCAATTTTATGTGCAACAGTCGCATCTGCAATGGCTGCCATGTGTGCAACACAGGCATTTGCCGCAACTGGTGCAGTAGATACAGGTTCTTTCATCTCAACAGCCTGTACAGTACTGAAATCCGTAATCTGCCTGATTGGTGCAGGTGTCGGCGTATGGGGCGTTGTAAATCTTTTGGAAGGTTACGGTAATGATAACCCAGGTGCTAAAGACTGGCGCTCATAAAGAAGTTTTAATGATTTGAATGAAAGGTTGCGTAGACTCGATACGTTTATTTGAACACGCTCCGATGCTTCAGCTCATTTAAAGCTTTTATGAGTTTATCTATTCCAAGCATATTTTCATTCCACTCGATTTTTCTTCGCTTCCTTTTTTTATAATAGTGGAAATAAAGTGATAAATTTTCATCATCATCAGGATACTCATTTACATAAGGATGTGTCATATAATATTCTGTCACATTTACATACGCTGTCACTTTTCCATTTTTATTACGTATCGAATATACCTTGTCTATTATATCCATACGTGAAAAGGGCAAATCAACGATGTTATCCTTATCCGTTACTAAACGCTTTACCATTTGATAGCCCTGTCCATTTCTTTTTTCTGCTACAACAGCAACACACCCATTTGTCAATATCCATGTTTCACTATTCCGGATAACTCTCGTTTTCTTGTCTTTTTTTTCACTGTGAGATTCCATATACCCACCTGCACAGCCGATGAGCAATGCCAGTACAAATGACCCAACAGCCATAATAAAACAACATATGCCTATAAACTTAAGCGTATTGCTGCTGCTGATAATTTTATATGCTAAAAGGGCTATTATCGCAGCCAACAGTGACAAGCCGGCAATGATAAGCATGCTCTTCATAGTGTTAAATACAAATTTATAAACAGGAGACTTATTTAATTTTTCCCTGTTATCATAAGGCAATCTGTTATTATCATCTACACCTTCTATGTAATGCTTCGCCTGTCTGAGCATTCTTTGATAGTCATCCATTGGCGTATGGTCTGAAATAAAATGTGCCATTAAGTGCTTCCTTTCAAGGTTCATCCGATAGTACGGTCTGGTTTAATACATATTACCCCAATCATTTATCAATGCAAAATAACTGCTCCCCCTGCAGCTGGAAATTGCAGTACGAACCGGATCTCCGATATGAAGCCTGTCATACAATTTCTTCCCGATTTTCACATAAGCATTGCCAATCACGATATAGTAATGAAAGGTGTGAAAATCATCATAAAATTCGTGAATTACTTTCTGTTCGACGGAAAACCGATACACTTTCAGATCCCCATTTTTTACCGCTTTCTTATAACTTCCCCGATATTTTAAATATATTGCAAAAGGTATAGCAATTATCATTTCAAGAAACACCCATGCTTCAAAAGCAATCCATGCATTGTCCCTTGCTTCTCTCTTGTAATTAAAATATACTCCGAAACCTGCAGCAGCAAAAGCCATGCTGAAAAGGATAAATAAACTCAGCACAATATAATAATTGCTAAAATTGCTTAACCGAGGATCATCTGTATAGTTTTCCTGCCCCATAAGTTTTTCACGCAGTGTTTGTTCATCTGCTTCTGTCAGATACTGAAGTTCTCCCATGTTAGTTTGAAAATTTTCAGTACCGTGAATTTTTTCGCTGTTTTTCAAAGGTGGTCTGTCCAGCTTATTAACAACCATTTCTTCATCACACATTTATTGCCTCCGGATTCTTTAATTCAGATTGCCTCTGTTCACTTGCCTTATACTGCTTGATCCTGTTTAAGCTGGTTCAATGCCTGCAGCAGTCGTTCCCTGCCATACATATTTTCATACCACATG
>JBJEQU010000278.1:0-8243 GCA_051881935.1 Porcipelethomonas sp.
GCGTAGTCAGATTTTTTGTCAGATTGCACAAAAAGCTCGCAGGCATACTGGCGTATGTCAAGAGATTTTTGTGTGATATGACGGAAAATCTGCAAGCAGATGTGCGGCAAAGGCGACAGCCGTTAATTGTGCGGTGTTGCCTATACTAAAACCACTTCACCCGATGCATAACGCATCGGGTGAAGTGGTTTTTAGAAAGGATATGTATATGAATTTGACGTATACGCTTAAGAATACCCTCCGGCTCAGTGCCAGAAGCATACCAGCTTTTCAAGCTCAAAAAGTATATTCGGAGAATGCTTGTAGAGTGAATAATCGTGGATTGAAAGAACAAGTGCTGCAAATATAATTATTGAAAGCACAGACACGATTGAAAATCCACAGACAAGCTTTCCTGAAATCGCAGGATATTTTTCCGTGCGCTTCTGAATATCGAGCATTACAAGCAGTGACATCAGTGCCATAACCGGAAGAATATCATTCTGATAATCAATTATTATTCCTGCTTTGCAGAAGTCAATAAAGGCAAGTGCTATCATCAGAACAAGCATCAATATGTATGTATAATTTTTCACACGGAGATTGTTATAGCTGTACGGCGTACCTCTCCTGTAACGTGTATGCCATACAAGGAACAGCATGAGAACAGTTCCCACAAGCAATACAGGGAAATTGAAAATTCCGCAGGAAGCCGCTATATAAATACTCTTTGTGTTATTGGTAAGCACAACATTATTTATAGAGAAGTAAGGGAAATCCCCGGAAAGTGCAAATGGCTGGAAGAAATAATAGAAAATCGAAATCGGGAAAAGTCCGAAATCTATCTGGCTTGCATTTGCGTTGCACACTGTCAGCTGATATGACTGACCAAAGTCAAAAGGAGATTCAAACCTTGCATAATTATAAAGCATAACAGCGGTCATCCCTATTGCCACAGGTACTACAAAGGCTGCGGCAGATGAAAGCTTTTTCTTTAAGGAAAGCCTCTTGCTCAGCAGAATTTTAATGAAAAGCGGAGCAAGTATCAGCGCACTGATAGCCTTTGAAGGTCTTGCCGAAAGGCAGAGTATAAATGCAATACCGCTGAGTATAAACAAGGGTATGGATTTTTTCTCATGTATATGGCTGTACCCCTCAACCCCACTCCAGAGACACAGCATCAGGAAGCAGGCACTTGTGACTACAGGTATATTGTACAGGCTTGAGTAGTGAACCGCAAGGAATATCCCCGATACAAAGCACATAGTCACCGATGCAACGATCAGCAGCATGAAATTCGGCTTCTTGACAAATCGTTTTACAAAAGCAAGTATTGCACCGAACATAAACAGTATCATGAAAACGCCGAAGAATATTGACGCTGTATTCATTGTGGGAAGATTTCCTGTTATCCAGTAGTATGGAAAATAGAATACAAGAACCGGAGTTATTCCGTAATATGAATAATATTTTCCGTTATATAACGCTCTGTCCCATGGGTACTCAATTCCCTTTTCATCCTTTGGTTCACGAAGCGAATAGTCATAGGGATTGTCAAGTGCAAGGAGATCGGGATCCGGTTCAATATCCAGATATGTCCTGCCGTTCATAACAGCGTCAAACATCTGCACATAAGGGTCCTGATAGGTCATATCAGTTATGCTTGAATAATCAATAGGCTTGTCGTCTTCCTCCGGTATATTGAAAATGAAGGTTACACTTGCACAGACAACAGTTACCCCTGCCATGATGCATTTGTGGAGAACACGTCTTCTGTTATAGCTCACTTTATAAAGCCTGAAGGAAACAATTGCAAGTATTCCGGCAACTATCACGAGCAAAAGAACAAACCGTGTATCGGAGAATCTGTATGGCATGGCAGTTCTGAGAACAACAGAGCTGATAGTCACCGGTGCATATGACTCGGTAATGGTCACTTTAATGCCGCTGATCTTGCCATAAGGACTTATGGCAAAGCTTACGGGTTCACCATATTCTCCAGAAGTACACTTACTTCCGAATGGCATTGCCATCTGTGAAAAATTATCATCCATAACAGATATAGTACACCTGAAAAACTTGTCCAGTCCCTCAAGCCGCAGTGAAACTGAACGGATATCATCGGACGGAGCGTCAAATGTTATAGTATTATCAGCCGAAAAGGTCACCGAGTCATCAGCAAAGCTGGACTGCTCAGCATTATCCGCCACCGCCTGAGAGAGGTCAACGGCATATTCCTGCTTATCAGTGGTAAAGGAACGGAAATTGAAAATAACAGTCTCCAGCACAAATACTGTAACTGCGGCAATACCAAGTCTTTTAAGAAACTGCCGTACATTATCCCCGGTCACAAACTGCTTTATTACAAATCCGAAGTAACCAGCTCCTGCGGCGGCAGCCCCGGTAACAGCGGAGGGTGCTTTTCTGAAAAATGTAAGCTCATTTAAAAACGTTCCGGCTATCAGGATAATTGCGGCTGCAGCAGCTGTAAATATAATGCTCTTTTTTATAAGTTCATTTCTTCGGTCACTGAAACCGGGGATAAAGAAGAAAACCGCTGTAAGTACTATACAGCACACCACGGCTGAGACAACCGAAGGAATAAGAATTTCCATAAATCAATATTCCCCCGATGCTTATTTGTTTTTCTCTTCGTGATATTCTTTTTCTGTGTTTACATTCCAGATGTTATCCTTATTTTTGCTGCCGCTGATAATATTCTTGACAGTTTCAAAGGAAGTAACCATAGAATGATCCATATTGTTGTAACGGTGCTGACCGTTTCTGCCGACGCAGAAAAGATTTTCAATGGTGTTGAGGTATTCAATAAGCTTGTCCATTTCATCGTATGTATCGAAATATGCCGGATAAGCTTTCTTGACTTTTTCCATATGAGTATCAAGAACCTGATCACGGCTTGAGATAAGTCCCAGCTTTATCATTTCATCAACGCCGAACTTTGAAAATTCCTCCTCTGTCATATTCCAGAATTCGTCGCCCTCATTTACAAAATACTCAAGTCCTATCCAGACTGTATTTTCAAGATCCTTGACAAGATACGGCGACCAGTTGTTGTAAAGCTGGAATCTTCCAACCTTGACACGTCTGTCCTGAACATAGACCCAGCAGTCCGGAACGATATTTCCCACTGTTTTCATATCAGTCTTGTTTTCCAGATTAAGCTTCGGAATAAGAACACCCAGCGTCATATAATCACGATAAGGAAGTCCTGCCGCAATTCTTGCAGCATCCTTCGGAACATCGTTCATTCCAGCCACAAGATCCTTTACAGGCATTGAAGAAATCACATAATCGCCCTTTAAAACGGTTTCTTTTCCGTCTCTTAAATAGGTAACGCCTGTCAGACGATTGCCTTCCTTATGAAGCTTTTTAACACACGCATTCATTATTATTTTTCCGCCCAGCTTTTCAAATTCCACAGCGGTAGTTTCCCAGAGCTGACCGGGACCGAACTTAGGATATTTGAATTCCTCGATAAGGGATGTGTTTACCTTGCGGTTCTTCACCTTGAAAAGCTTGCCGAAAAAGTCCTTGATAATTCCTACAATGGAAAGACCCTTGGTACGCTGTGCGCCCCATGAAGCGTCTATTTCACTCGGATGTCTGCCCCAGAGATTTTCCGTATAATATTCAAAAAACATTGAATAGAGCTTTTTTCCGAAACAGTTTATATAGAAGTTTTCCAGGTTTGTTTCAGGTCTCTTATGAAAAACAGAAGCAAGGTAGCTGAAACCGACCTTCATTGTTGTAAAAAATCCGAAATTTTTGATAGTTTCCGGCTTTAATGAAACCGGGTAATCGTAAAATTTATTATCAAAGAGAATACGTGATACACGATGCCTTGTAAGCATAACACGATCTGTTGATTCCGGATCGGGGCCGTTTTTGGTCAGCGGAACGCTTCGGTCAAGGAGAATGTCATCAAAACTCGGCTTGCCCTGCATGGGAAGCATTTCATTCCACCACTGATTGACCTCCGGCATTTTCGAGAAGAAGCGGTGTCCGCCCATGTCCATACGATTGCCCTTATATCTTACGGTTTTTGAAATACCGCCTATTTCGTCCGTTTCCTCAAGTACGGTCACATTATACTTGCCCGGCGCCCTTTTCATAAGCTCATAAGCTGCGGTAAGTCCGGCAGGACCGGCACCAATAACAATAACATTTTCCATTTATAAAATTCTCCTTTATTTAATACAAGAATATTTTTCTTGCAGCGTAATTATATATAAGAACGATAATTGCCACAATAATCTTAGATATGTACTGGTTCATTGAAAAGACCCAGTCAGTGCATACCAGCATAAGCACTTCATTGATTCCCAGACCGATAATTCCTATTACAGTATACCACACAAACTCGCCTTTTGCACCGGTTTTTGCATCCTCAGTGAAAACGAACTTCTTTGAAAGAAGAAAGTTAACGATAATGCCAAAGATAAATCCCAGAGCAGTACCGATAACAGTGCTTACTGTTCCCTCACCCATCATCATGAATGCAGCCGCACATACACCGTAATCCACCACAAATGCAATACCGCCTACAAAACAGTAACGGAAAAATTTTAAAAATCCGTTATCTGTTGGGGTAAACAAAAGCGACCTGAAATCAAGCTTCAGAAGAAGCTGAAAGAATTCCTTCAAAATACCCTCCTCGAAATTATTTCACGGCTGACCAAGCCAAAGGATTCTGCACTGAGAAGAGGACTTATCAGAGCAAGTGTCAGACCAATGAATAGTATTTTTACTTATATAACAACTTTATTATATCATAAATTTGTATAATTTGCAATAGTTATTTTGTAGATAAGAAGGAAAATATAGCATGAATTGAACTAAAACGTATAAATACGTGTAATTCTTATTTCAAATTAATTTTTAAAAATATGTTTCAGTACTTGACAAAGCTTAAAAGTCGTGCTATAATTAAACGCAGTGATGCGGATATGGCGGAATAGGCAGACGCGCCAGCTTCAGGTGCTGGTCCTCGCAAGGGGGTGCAGGTTCAACTCCTGTTATCCGCACCAGACAGGTTATTTTGAAAAAAATCGGGTTTCATTTTTCGGGATCCGATTTTTTGTTGCCCTGCCATTAACATCAATATTTAACAATAGCAACAAAGCCGTGCAGTTTCTGACCGCACGGCTTTGTTTACACATAAAAATTACTGTCCGATAAATGCCGAGAATGCTCTGTAGGTCATGTAGACATCAAGCTTTGAAACTGTTTCAAAAGGGGCATGCATTGAAAGCACCGGAACTCCCACATCGATAGTGTCAACATTGAGGTTTGCAATATACGCAGCAACTGTTCCGCCGCCGCCCATATCAACTTTTCCAAGCTCCCCTGTCTGCCAGATAACTCCGTTCTCGTCAAGAAGGCGGCGAACCTTTCCGACAAATTCTGCGGAGGCATCGGAAGTACCAGATTTACCTCTTGCACCGGTAAACTTGGTAACACATACACCATAGTTTATATAAGCACAGTTTCTCTTTTCAAGAACGTCCGGGAATGTAGGGTCGAAAGCAGCGTTAACGTCTGCGGACATACATTCTGATGCAGAGAGGACTGTTCTTCCCTCAGCGCCGAATTCTGCCGCCAGATCTGCAATAAAATATTTGAGATATGCTGACTGGAGTCCCGTATTGCCGTCGCTTCCTGTTTCTTCCTTGTCGGTAAGAACAGTAACAGCGGTTTTCTTCGGTGTATCACAGTCAACTGTCGCCATAAGTGCAGTATAAGCGCAGACCCTGTCGTCATGACCATAAGAGCCGATAAGACTTCTGTCAAAGCCGATATCCTTTGCCTTGAATGCCGGAACTGCTTCAAGCTCAGCGGATAGAAAATCGTCCTCCACAATGCCGTACTTCTCATTGAGTATTTTCATAATATTCAGCTTTACAGCTTCGCTCAGGTCGTTTTCTCGGAAAGGTCTTGAACCGATAACAATGTTAAGCTCCTCCCCCTTTATACCCTGGGCAAGGTTTCTCTTCATCTGCTCTGTAGCAAGGTGCGGGAGCAGGTCGTTTACACAGAAAACAGGGTCGTTTTCGTCCTCGCCTATTGTTACCTTTACCTTTGTACCGTCAGCCTTTACAACAACTCCATGAAGTGCGAGAGGGATAACTGTCCACTGATACTTCTTGATGCCGCCGTAATAATGAGTCTTGAAGAGTGCTATCTCCGTATCCTCATAAACAGGGCACTGCTTCAGGTCAAGCCTTGGGGAATCGATGTGGGCAGCGCAGATGTTGACGCCGTTTCTTATATCCTCACTTCCGATAACAGCCATAATAACAGCCTTGCCTCTGTTGTTTACATAGACCTTATCGCCGGCTTTAAGTCCCATTCCAGGTTTAAAGGGAATATATCCCTTTTCTTCCAGCAGTGAAACGGTAAATTCAACTGCTTCTCTTTCTGTCTTTGCACTGTCAAGAAATTTTTTGTAATGCTCACAGAATTCATCACATTTTTTTACTTCGCTGTCTTCCATTTTAAGTAAAGCATGCTTTTTCTGGCTGAGGAGCGACTCCTTCAGGAGCTTTCCTTCTGATTTTTCCTTGCTCATTTTTTTCTCCTATCTGCCGCTTTTTTGATTATATTACAGTCAGGCTTCCGAAGCGGCTGCGGAAACTTACAAGCTGTATTTATTATTATAATAATCCTTTATTTTATCCGCAACTTCCATGGTCACTTCATAAAGATTTTGGATATCACCATTATTTTTTATAATAAAATCTGAATTTTCCCTGAAAAATTCCTCTTTAAGCTGTGAATTCATGCGGTTTAATGCCGCCTGCTCTGTTATTCCGTCACGTTTCATGATACGTTTCAGGCGCAGTTCCTCATGGGATATAACGGAAATTATAAGCTCGCAGAAATCATCTGCACGGCTCTCAAACAGCGTCGGGGCGTCCAGCAGGATAAGCTTCTGCCCCTGAGATGAAAAGTGCCGTATGGTGGAGAGAATTTCAGCGGTTATATAAGGATACGTAATGGAATTGAGCAGTTCAAGCCTGTTCCGGTCAGTGAATACGATCCCTGCAAGCTTTGAACGGTCAAGAGAACCATCCTCCAGCAGAATATCATTTCCAAAAAATTCACATATTTCATTAAGACAAGCCTGCCCCTTTTCAACGACCAGCCTTGAAATATGGTCGGCATTTATAATAGAGAATCCCCTTTCGGAAAATACCCTGCAAACAGACGTTTTACCGGCACCGGTCTGACCTGTCAGGCCTACTACCATTACGCCTTCAAGACTGTTCATACCCTTATCACCTCAAATCCTGCCGCTCTCAGAAGCCGGTTATATACAGCAAGTCCGACCCCGTCCTTTTCAGGCGGTCTTACCAGTACCTCCCTTGCATTAAGACCATCCAGCTCACGAAGCTTTGCAAAAAGGCTGTGTGCCTGCTGGCTGCTGCCGCTGCCGTATGTCATAACCCCGCAGCTGAGTGCGTCCGTATTATCCCCGTCAAAAACAAGACAGTAAAGTCCGTCCTGATCAAGGCTGCCTGCATATACGGCGAAGCTTTCAAAATCCCCCTCAACTATTTTTACATCGGCTTTCGGGGAATAATGCTTGTATTTCATTCCCGGAGACGGTGCAATTCTTCCGGATTCAAGATCATTTAAAATCGCCTCATCTATAATGACCCTGTCAGCACACTCTGAAAGCATTTCCGGTGTCACCGAGCCGGGCCGCAGAATTCTGACAGTTCTGTCGTCATCGAAGCATATCACCGTTGACTCCACCCCAAAGCGGCATTCTCCTCCGTCTATAACAGCAGCTATGCGGTTTTTCATATCATTCATAACATGCTCTGCCGTGGTTGGACTGGGGTAACCGGAACGGTTTGCCGACGGTGCTGCAATGGGACAGGAAATACGGATAAGCTCTCTCATTACAGGATGTGCCGGCATTCTTATTCCAACTGTATCAAGTCCGCCGGAGGTTTCGGGAGGTACTATATCATTTTTGGGAACTATCATGGTAAGAGGTCCCGGCCAGAACTTTTCTGCAAGCCGGTAAAAAAGCTCCGGGATATCATGGGCCAGCATGTCTGCCTGACCGATACTGTAAATGTGGACTATGAGAGGATTGTCAGCCGGTCTTCCCTTTGCTTCAAATATTTTCCTGACTGCCGTGGGATTAAGAGCGTCTGCACCAAGACCATAAACCGTCTCTGTAGGTATCCCCACGACTTCACCTTTTTTTATAAGCTCCGACGCTGTTTTTA
>JBJEQU010000279.1:0-1907 GCA_051881935.1 Porcipelethomonas sp.
AATTGCCATATCATATCCGGTCAGAGAATAAATTCTCTTATTGCTTTTTCTATGGTGTCAACCTCTCTTTCAAATTCTGCTGCTGAAACACGGAATGCGCCGTTTCCCAAAATAATTATCTGTTCCATATTGTCCGAAGTAACAACCCTTACTCTGTGCTGTTTTCCCATATCATGGGTAACCTTTTCTATATACATATCAGCCGTTTCCGCTTCCTTTGTGTAAACAACGTTTATATTGCCGATCTTTTCCACAGTTCTGCTGCCGCCCTTTACCCTGTAAGCGTCAAACACCAGAATAAGCTCGCACTGTCTGAAGCCCCGGTAGTTGCAGAGTATATTTATAAGGGTGTTTCTCGCAAGGTCAAGGTTATGCTTAGCCTGCTCTTTGAGCCTGTCCCATGAGAAAATAACATTGTAGCCGTCAACAAGGAGATACTCCGGACCTTTGGGAACTGGGGCCGCCTTGTACTTTTTATTTTCCTCCCTGACCGTAGGTGCCAATGCCTTTCTTTTATCCCGCTTTATGGGTCCATAGGTACGCTCAAAAATTTCCATAAGCTCCTTGTCGGAGGCAAGCCGGTCCTTATACTTTCTTATCTGGATCTCATTTACAGCCGGTTCAGGTTCACTTGTTTCCGGTTCAAGGCATGAGGGCAGATGCATATACTCTTCCACCCTGTCCCACCTGACAACAAATCCGGCTCCATGAGAACAGAACACCGAATCGGCAGTATTTGCGGCATCACCGTCACAGTTATAATTATACTGTTCCACTATCTCATCCTGGTTATGGCAAGGCTCATAGCCTTTTAATACACAAGAGAGCCTTCCTCTTCCTCTGGTGTATCCCAGTACTTCACCGTAATATCCGCACATTTCATTGACAGGTGCCTCTCCTTTTATGACCGTCATATCACCGTCAGTTTCCGGGGACTGAAAGCTTCCCGACATTCGCTGTATATCCGCAATCGCTCTTCCGGTATTCTCAGCCGGAATATCAAGCCTGAAACGGTAACAGGGCTCGAGAAGGATACTGCTGTTTTTCATCAGTCCGTTCCTGACTGCTCTGTATGTAGCCTGACGGAAATCACCGCCTTCGGTATGCTTCAGGTGTGCCTTCCCGGATTTCAAAGTCATTTTTATATCTGTCACCGGAGAACCGGTAAGGACTCCCTTATGCTGTTTTTCTTTAAGATGAGTCATAATAAGCCGCTGCCAGTTTTTGTCAAGAACCTCTTCACGGCAGTCGGTCTCGAAAACAAGTCCGCTGCCCCTGGGTGCAGGCTCTATCAGAAGATGCACTTCCGCATAATGCCGCAGCGGCTCATAATGCCCTACTCCCTCTGAAACACCCGTTACAGTTTCACGGTAGGCAATTGCCGCAGAACCGAACTCAATTTCAAGATCAAACCGTTTCTTTACAAGCTCCTTTAAAATCTCAAGCTGTATCTCTCCCATAAGGCGTACATGTATCTGCTCCGACTGTTCATCCCATACAACATTAAGCTGAGGCTCTTCCTGCTCAAGCCGGCGGAGCATGATAAGCGCAGTATGACTGTCCGTTTCAGGGGGCAGGTTTACACTGTAGCTCAGAACCGGTTCAAGTACAGGCAGCTCTGAATTTTCATCGCAGCCGATACCCTGTCCGGGATATGATGCGGACAGACCGGTGACAGCACATATAGTCCCTGCGGATACGCTTTCCTCTGTACTGTATTTTTTACCGGAGTAAATTCTTATCTGGCTTATCTTTTCCTCAAAGGTACTGCCGCCGCTCTCATAGATTACAGGTGTTCTCACTTTCAGGCTTCCGCCGGTTATTTTCATGTGTGTTATCCTGCTGCCCTGGTCATCCACGGATATTTTGTATACCTTGGCCCCAAACTCATCAGGACAGCCCGGCAT
>JBJEQU010000280.1:0-8224 GCA_051881935.1 Porcipelethomonas sp.
GCACCATGCTTTCCGAATATTGTGGTTTTATTATAACATATTATTCCAGTAAGTTCAAGAGGCAGAATAAAAATCGGACCATTGCAAAAAACCGCCGTACAAAACGTACAGCGGTCCAGTGTGTCTAAAAAGTCTCTTTTGTATGCAGATAGTGAGCTTAAAGTTTTGTCCACTTTTTCAAAAGTGGCAGGTGTCCAGAGGACAGCATCCTTTGGTCGCCCTCCGCAGAGGGCGAAATTCCTTGCCTGAGAAGCGCATTTACAAGAGGTGAATTTCAAAACAGTCCAGTGGACTGTTTTGAAAGAGGGGACGCTTTGCAAGTGAAAGCGTCCCCTAAACAACCTTAAAATCAGATTTTTCTACAGTCCGAACCGCCGTACAAAATGTACAGCGGTCATCTTACTATTACTGTTTTTTACGAAGTTTTGTTCCGCACTTAGCACAGAAAGATGAATTTTCCCTGTTTTTGTGTCCGCACTGTGTACAGAAAACTGCCTTTTCGGTATCCGGCTTATTCTCTGCTTTTGCTCCGGTGCTGTCCTGCCCGGGTTCAGCCGCAGTCACTGCATTCTCCTTTTTATCTTCTGCCTTGGTCTGAGCATCCTCATCCTTTTTCTCAGCGCCGGCTGCTGCCGGGGCAAATAAACTGTCAGGGATAATGTCTGCGCTGCCGGTCATGTCGGTTACGCTGACCGCAGGAACATCAGCTTCCGGTGCAGCACCTGCCTTTCCTTCTGCTGCAGGAACTGTCTTTCTTCTGCCGAAGACCAGATATGCTGCCAGAAGGAGTACACCAACTGCAAGTGCAATACCGGAATAGAGCATAAACGGAAGTTTTACCTTTGATGTAAGTGCTCCAAGGACACTGTTATCACCGGCAAAGAGCAGTGATACAGAGGCTGCAAAAAATACAGCCGACGGAACAATAACTGCAATTCCGTATTTTTTCAGTACCTTTATCATTCTTCTTCCGTTAAGCCTGTAAACAGCAAGCCACTGCACCATGATCACAACAAGCAGTGCTCCGAGGAAGCAGACAAACGGGAATGAAAAATATGTCTGGATAAGTCCCCCTGTAAACCAGCCGGTAAGGTAATTTCTGCAAAAATCACTGAAGCTGTCAAGTCCGGAGAGAGAATCTCTCAGTTCCTCCTTATCCGGTTCAAGGAAATTAAGACCTGCCTCATTGTAAAGAAGTGTACTGTTCTCGTCAATAAGGTTAATGATATCATCAGAAGTGATATATACCATGTCCCCCTCGGCTGTAAAGAATTTCTGATAGCCGTCAATCTTTTCAATGAGGAAATCTTTAATAAACGGGTCACTTAAAACATTATTTACATTTTCAACGGTAATTCTGTCGTCATCAACAAAATTATCATATATGTATTTGTCAAGCCTTACCTTTTCTCCGGAACCGTCCTTGACCTCAAGCTCTGCAATATTGACCTTCTCAATAGTATCTATTAGCATATCCTTTTTCACAATATTAACAAATGAAGCAGTCAGAATAAGCGCAATAACAGACATGACAAGAACTATCGTACATATAACGGTATTTACAGCAACTCCCTTTCTGTGGGGTACATCTACCCTTTCACCGCAGCTGCAAATCTCACCGGCATATACTTTGTTTCCGCAGCTCTTACAAACCATTAATATCAAACCTCCGTCCAAAGCTATAGTTTTCACAACATTTTTCTCAAAGCGGAAGCTTTAAGAAAATTCATAAGAACACAACCTGTAAAATATTATATCATTTTCAGGCAGTAATGTCAACAGCCGTTTTTTAAGAAACGGCTGTTAAAAAATTATTTTTGTATAACCTCATTCCACTTTTCAAGAACTTTTTTCAGACTGTCAGCCCCAACCGGTTTCTCTATAAAATCATTTATTCCTGATTTTCTGAATTCTTCCCTTGCCTCACTGGAGGTATCCCCGGTAAGAGCAATAACAGGAACTGCTGAAAAATATTCTCCTTCAATGGCTCTTATCTTTCGTGTAAATTCGGCACCGCTCATTTCCGGCATAACATAATCGGTAAAAATCATATCATATCGGTTTTCCGCAAGAAGCTCCAATCCTTCTCTGCCGCTGGATGCCGTATCTGCTTTAACTCCGAACATACCCAATATTTCCCTTGCAATTTCAAGGTTAAGCTCCGTATCATCAACCACAAGGACATTCATTCCCTCAAAATCGGCGTCAGGGATATTCTCTTCCTCCTCCGGCTGATCGTCTGCCTTTCGCTGAAATACAGTAAAGAAAAACTCACTCCATTTGCCATATTCGCTTGCGACCTCAAGCTGTCCTCCCATAAGTGTGATAAGGTCGGAGGAAATGGAAAGTCCCAGTCCGGTTCCTTCCTTGCCGTGATTTTTCTTTACATCGACCTGTGAAAAAGCCTCAAAAAGCCTGTCAAGATCCTCCGGCTTTATTCCCTGTCCCGTATCCTTTACTGAGAAACGCAGCATGTAGCCATCATCAGTTTCGGAAACGATACTGATAGTAAGTTTTATTTCACCTTCCTCGGTAAACTTTACTGAATTATTCATAAGATTTATGAGAACCTGTCTTATTCTCAGCTCGTCCCCTGTAAGTCTTTCAGGGATGCTGCTGTCGATATCATAAACGAGCTTTATCAGCTTGCTTCCGATCCTGTTCTCAATGATCATACGCACATCCTCAAGAATAATTCCGAGGGTATATGCTTTCTCAACAAGCTCCATTTTTCCAGCTTCGATCTTTGAAGAGTCAAGGATATCATTTACGATCATTACAAGTGCTCTTCCGGAGCTTTTTATATTTGTCAGATATTTTCTCTGCTTTTCAGTAAGATCATCCTGGAGCAGCAGGTCTGTCATGCCGACCACTGCATTCATAGGTGTACGTATTTCATGGGACACTGTCGAAACAAGCCGGGATTTTGAAGCATTTGCCATGTCCGATTTCTCCTTTGCCGCCCGTGCCTCCTCAAGCAGCTTGATATCCGGATTTTCAAGTACAAGATAAAATGCAATAGCTATAAGCGTAAGTCCCATTCCGGCGAGAAGCAGTGAAGTATCGACAAGTGTGAGAAGAGTTACGACAATCTCAATAGCCAGAGCCAGAAGAATGGTATATCTCTTTTTAGGATGGACTACCTTCCAGTTGACCATCATACTGACCATCATGTGTACAAGGAACAGTCCTATACTGAGTACCATTATTATCATTGCGCTTCCTGCTGCATAATTTCCCTTGGGAGTCTCCTCGTAAGTCACTGGACTTACCAGCAGCAGTATTTCTGCAACCGCAAGATAAACCGTATACAGCTTCTGTATAAAAGTTTGAAACATTCCCACATCCCTGTCACGCATTTCCTCCATAATGAGACAGCTTATATACTGATAATAAAGATAAACAAGCAGCAGCATTGTCATAAGGAAAATACGGTGAAGGGTATCGTTCAGCCAGCGAGGTATCTCATATAGATGATTTACCGTATAAACTGTTACAGCGTCAAATACAAGGTGTATCATAAGCACGATAAGAATAGCAGAGAAAATTTTATGTAACAGAGTTTTTTCTCTTCTGGCTGAAAAATAAAAGCATCCGATAAAGAAAAGTATAATAAAGCAGGCAATTTCCATTCTCAGCAGACTTATCATAATAAACAAATCTCCTTTCTACCCTAAAAAAATGTTATTATATATTTTTTATTTTTTTACAGATACAGCTGTTCATGTCTCCTTATACGTTTATATTATACCATAATGTACATATATTGTCAATTTTCGACAATATAAATTTATAAATTAAATTATAACAATGTTTCATGATTTAAGAATAACGGCACTCAATAAAAATACTGCCGCGCAAGGCAGCAGCATTCATTTTTTCATATACACCTGTCCGCTATATTTCAAGCTCTGAAAGAACCCCTCTGAGCGTGTCAACTGAATTTATCAGCCTTTCATTTTCCTCATTGCTCAGCGGTATTTCAAGAACCTTTTCAACTCCCGCATTGCCAACAATTGCCGGAATACCTATACAGATATCTCCCAGTCCGTAATGCTCCCCGGCATAGCACGAAACGGGCAGCACGGAATGCTCGTCCCGGACTATTGCGGTGACTATCTTCACAACCGCCATTGCGATGCCGTAATAGGTAGCACCCTTTCTGTCGATCACCTCATATGCACTTTCACGGACATCCTCATATATCTTTTTAAGTGACACCTCACGGCAGCTTGAACAAAGCCCATGAAAATCCTCAATATCTATTCCTGAAACATTGGCACTGCTCCATACTGCAAGCTCACTGTCTCCATGCTCACCGATTATAAAAGCGTGAATGCTCCGGCTGTCAACGCAGAGAGCTCTTCCGAGACGATATTTAAGACGTGCAGTATCAAGAACAGTTCCGGAACCCAGAACACGCTCCGGGGGATATCCCGAAAGCCGGATAGTGCAGTAGGCCAGTATGTCGACAGGGTTCGATACAACAAGTATTATTGCCTCCTTGTTATATTTTACAATATTCGGGATAATGCTTTTGAAAATTGCCACATTTTTGCTGACAATATCAAGCCGTGTTTCATCGGGTTTCTGTGCAGCTCCGGCTGTAATAATAATGAGAAAACAGTCGGATATATCTTCATAATCTCCTGCATATACTTTCATAGGGTGAGTAAAGGGCAGTCCATGGCTTATGTCCATGGCCTCCCCTTCTGCTTTTGCTTTGTTTGAATCTATCAGGACAAGCTCGGAAAACATTCCCCTCTGGGTAAGGGCGAAGGCTATGGTCGCTCCTACAGCGCCGCAGCCTATTACGGCACACTTTTGTTTATTCATAAATTTTCCTCCTTAAAAACACTTATTTGTGTTAGTATAAACTTTTTTTCAGAAAATATTCATCGAATTTTAAAAAAACACTTGATTATGACCCGAAAATGTATTATAATAAAGTTACATGCTGTATTAAGAAAATTTCTCTGATTTTTTCTTAAAAGCGAAAGGAGTAGTAATATGGTTTATTCTAACGAAGTAGAAAAAATGTGCCCTGTCAAGCAGGGTGTAGCTCACGGCGCAGCTCCGATCCCGGAAGAAGCAAAGTGGGTCAAAGCAACTGAAATCAAGGATATTTCAGGTTTTACACACGGTATAGGCTGGTGTGCTCCTCAGCAGGGTACATGCAAGCTCTCACTCAATGTCAAGGACGGCGTTATCCAGGAAGCTCTTGTTGAAACTATCGGATGTTCCGGTATGACACATTCAGCAGCTATGGCAGCTGAGATCCTTCCGGGAAGAACGATCCTCGAAGCTTTGAATACAGACCTTGTCTGTGATGCAATCAACACAGCTATGAGAGAGCTTTTCCTCCAGATAGTTTACGGTCGTTCACAGAGTGCTTTCTCAGAAGGCGGTCTTGTTGTCGGTGCAGGTCTTGAAGACCTCGGCAAGGGACTCCGCTCACAGGTTGGTACAATGTACGGAACACTCGCAAAGGGACCTCGTTACCTTGAGATGACAGACGGTTACGTTACAGGTATCGCTCTTAACGAAGATGATGAGATCATCGGCTATCAGTTTGTAAACTTCGGCAAGATGATGGACTTCATCAAGGGCGGAGACGATGCTAATACAGCCTTTGAAAAGGCTAAGGGTCAGTACGGACGTGTTAATGATGCTGTAAAGATCATCGACCCGAGAAAAGAATAAGGAGGATTTGTACAATGGCTTTATTTGAATCATATGAAAGAAGAGAAAAGCAGATTCTCGACGTTATCGGACAGTATGGCATCAAGACAATTGAAGAATGTGCTGATGTATGCAAGGAAAAGGGTCTTGATATTTATAAACTGGTAGAAGGCATTCAGCCTATCTGCTTTGAAAACGCTAAGTGGGCTTATACTGTAGGCTGCGCAATTGCTATCAAGAAAGGCTGCACAAGAGCTGCTGACGCTGCTGCTGCTATCGGTGAAGGTCTCCAGGCTTTCTGTATCCCCGGTTCAGTTGCTGACCAGCGTAAGGTTGGTCTCGGTCACGGCAACCTGGGCAAGATGCTTCTTGAAGAAGAAACAGAATGTTTTGCATTCTTAGCAGGTCACGAGTCATTTGCCGCTGCTGAAGGTGCTATCGGTATTGCTGAAAAGGCTAACAAGGTAAGAAAGAAGCCTCTGCGAGTTATCCTTAACGGTCTCGGCAAGGATGCTGCTCAGATCATCGCAAGAATCAACGGCTTTACATACGTTGAAACAGAAATGGACTACTACACAGGCGAGGTTAAGGAAGTTTTCAGAAAGCCTTACTCAGACGGTCTCAGAGCAAAGGTAAACTGCTACGGTGCCAATGACGTAACAGAAGGCGTTGCTATCATGTGGAAGGAAGGCGTTGACGTTTCCATCACCGGTAACTCAACCAACCCTACAAGATTCCAGCACCCTGTTGCAGGCACATATAAGAAGGAATGTCTTGAAAAGGGCAAGAAGTACTTCTCAGTTGCTTCCGGCGGCGGTACAGGCCGTACACTCCATCCGGACAACATGGCTGCAGGTCCTGCATCATACGGTATGACTGATACTCTCGGAAGAATGCACTCTGACGCTCAGTTTGCAGGTTCTTCATCCGTTCCGGCTCACGTTGAAATGATGGGTCTTATCGGTATGGGCAACAACCCAATGGTTGGTGCTACTGTTGCTTGCGCTGTTGCGGTTGAAGAGGCTATGAAGGGCTAATCAAAACTTATAATACAGACATAAACCCCGTAAATCACGTATTTGCGGGGTTTTTACTATTGTACTAAGAACGCCTGATTTTTGATAGTCATAAACATATTTTAGGAATGATAGAACAGTTATGCAATACAGCGGAGAAACTGAAAAAAGTGTATATGTATAATTTAAGCCTTCCGGGAGGCTTCTTTTTATGGCTAAAGGCAGCAAAAGCCCGGAGGTGCGTCCGAGCTTTCGTGCGTAGAAAAAAATTTATTAAAATTATTTTGACTCTTGTCAATATTTGTATTATATTGCTCGCCGCAAAATATAGCAAATAAATTTATGGGGATGTAAAGGGATTTTGTTGAAAAGTTTTCGACAGGGTTTGACAAGGGTGAAAAAGTACAGATATCGTATACATATTAAATCTTATTTTGAAACTGTGATGTCCGGAAAATTTTTTTATTGGATATATATCTGCTGAGATTAATGGCTCTGACTAAATATAAATACAGCGTATAGGTTTTAGAGGAATTTATCAGGAAAATAAGTATGAGCTTTTATCATTAATATTCACAATTAGTGTTGTTTTTTCAAGTTCTTTATGGTATAATATAGTAAAACATGGCAAAATAATCCGGGAGTCTACATTATTAAAGTAGGACTGCTGCCTTTGTTATCCTTACAATATTTTTAACAGAAAGGAATGCTATTATGAAACATATTAAAGCGATATCAACCGCTGTGCTTACAGCTTCAGCACTTGCTGTTTCGGTATCTTCACCGGCTCTGACTGTATTATCTGCTGGAAGTACAGTTCCGGAAAACGGAATATGCTATGAATTCGAGAACGGAAAGACTGATGGCGGAACAATATACACGGAGGGCTGGAAAGGCAATACTGCCGAGGATGGCAGCGGTGAGGACTATGACCTTACAAACGCTTCAAACGGCGGATTCTCATATATCGACCAGAAAGGAACGAGTGTGAGCGTTGAGGTGGCAGTTGAAGAGGCAGGATTGTATGAACTGACAGTATGTTACTGTGAGCCCTCCGACCCGGACAAGAAAGTACAGTATCTCAATATAAATGGGATAAATCAGGGAGAAATAAGCTTTCCGCATAATCTGACTTTCGGGGAGACCTCAGGCGGTGTCGTAATGCTTGAGGAGGGAATAAATGTTATCGAGTTCAAAGCATACTGGGGATATACCTATTTTGATTACCTGAAGGTTGCCCCGGCAGACGATAGTCTTAAAACGCTCTCCCCTGACCGGCAGCTTTCAAATCCGAATGCTTCTGATTCAGCCAAAAGGCTTTATAACTATCTGTGTGATCAGTACGGGAATCATATTCTCTCCGGACAGCAGGAATACTGCGGTTCACACAATTATAACCTCTATGCAGATCCCGGGAATTACATCAAGGATAATGAACAGGAGTTTGAGTATATAGAAGAAAAAACAGGTAAAATGTGTGCTGTAAGGGGCATAGATTTTCTTAACTATCGCTCAGGGGCTACCTG
>JBJEQU010000281.1:0-1897 GCA_051881935.1 Porcipelethomonas sp.
ACTGGCTGTCGTAATCCTCCCCCAGAGCGTCAAGGGAGAGGTGAAAGGAATTTACATTGTCAACAAATTCAGCGTCATTTCTGATATTGTAAATTTTTTCACAAAGCCTTATTGTTTTAAGCTGGATGCTCATCATCATGTTTTCCGCACGTCTGTAGTATACAGCCGCAAGCTGGCGCCACTTATGCCCGAAAATAAGCCGTTTCAATCCGGTCGGCTCAGAGTCAAGCAGTCCCCTTCCCTCCTCATAGAGAGATGTGACGATTTCCCTGTCCGCATAGTAAAATACCCCCTCATAGGCTGTATTTTCCATCATCCTGACGCTTACCCTGTCCTTTATGTAATCAAAATGCCGGGTAAATTTTTCCGTATAATCATTGAGGAATTCAAGGTCGCTTTCGTACTCATGGACCATTTCAAGAACGGACTTTATATCCATATACCTGCCGGCAACATCATTATAGATATCATTGGGTATCCTGAAATCGGGGGGATAGCATTTTCTTGCCGCTTCAGCATATTCTATATCATCAGTTTCATAGGCGCTTGCAATAAGCTCAAAAAATTCAGCTCTCTGCTTTTTGGATTCATCATAGACATTCTTATAAAAATAAAGCTGAGAGTCCTTTTCATTTTTCGCCCTGCGCAGCTGTATCATATCCTCCGCCGCAGCAAGAACATCTGCAAGCCCGGCTTTCGACTGCTTCAGCCGCTGTATTCTTCCGGAAATGTCAGTATCCATAGCTTCCGCAGATTTCGTGATCTGTGATATCCATGTTGCCACGACATTATCCTCCACAAAGGGCAGTCCCTCTTCCTCGACCCTTGAGGAATCCCCCTTTCGCAGTACTCTTACATCGGCATGGTTCATCACCCTTGAAATGGCATTGTCCACTGCAAGATTTGACTGGGAGACAATAAGAGTTTTAAGTCCCCTTACTGCGTTCTGATAGCATATTTCAGCAATTACCGTAGTTTTTCCTGTTCCGGGAGGACCCTGGATAAGATAGAGATCCTCTGCATTGAGTACCCCCTCAACTGCCCTTATCTGTTCAGGGTTCATATTTTCCGAAAGAAGATTTTCACGGCTGAGAGTTATATTTTCCCCTACAGAGCGATTTGCCTTTTCCGGGTCAAAAATAAATTCCGGCAGTCTTTTATTTACCGCTTCTCCCCTGCAAAGCTTGTCCAGTCCGGACTTCATTCTCTTGCAGGTAATATCTGCCGCGCCGTCATATACAATAAGCCGCAGTCCTGAGGAAAGCTCCTTCATGATCTCAATAGGATCTTTGCCGAAGGGCTTTACTGTAAGAATATCCCTATCCAGCCTCTCAGCGCTGCCGAAACCCCATGCAGGGCGGTTTTTCTCATCAATAAACCCTACTGTGAGATTGCGTATATCCGTACCCGGTTTAAGGTCATAGGTTTCAATATTTATTTTTCCGTTTTTCAGGGAAGCTCCACGGCAGAAAAAAATATGTGAGGAATCCTCCGCCTTTTTCATCACATTTTCAATGTAATCGTACCAAAGCAAAAGGCGCTGTCTGACCTGTTCAGGTATGTAGGTAAAGTCCTCGCTTTTCTCCTGACTGAAAAAAAGAGTAAATTTTTTGCCGTCAATTTTCCTGTCAGAAACGCCGGTGCAGAAAAAATTATTATGTTCAAGCTTACCGCAGAGAGTAACGGTTTTATCATCCATGGAAAAGCACAGAAGCACCTCCTGACTGTCCGTTACAGCCGCAGTTATTCCAAAGCCCTCCCCTTCCGGAAACATCATAAGAGGAAGCTCATATTTTGATACGCCCCTGAGTGTGCTGAAATTTTTCAGCTGATCAATAGCTCTCGGTGACATTGTAAGATTAAGTCTGAGTATTCTGCTGTCCTCCACTTTCAGCAC
>JBJEQU010000282.1:0-8140 GCA_051881935.1 Porcipelethomonas sp.
TGACCGGATATGATATGGAAATTGATGGAAGAATTTTAGTTGCAAAAGTCTGCATGATATGTTATAATCTTAACAGACGGAATAAAATTTATAAGGGATACAGAGACATAAGGAGGGGACAGGCTTGAATCTGCTTCATTTAAAATATGCTGTGGAGGTTGCCAGGACCGGTTCTATCAACAAGGCGGCAGAGGCGCTTCTTATTGCACAGCCTAATCTGAGCCGTTCCATAAAGGAACTGGAGGCAAACCTTGGCATTACTATTTTCGAGAGAAGCTCAAAGGGAATGTTTCCTACCCCTCAGGGAGAGGAATTTATCGGATATGCCAATTCAATATTAAGTCAGATCGACGACGTTGAGAAAATGTATAAAAACGGAATACCTGCAAAACGCAGATTTTCTGTTTCGGTACCGAGAGCAACCTATATTTCCGAGGCGTTTGCACAGTTTTCAAAAGGACTGAGCAGTGATTCTGCTGAAATCTTTTATAAGGAAACAAATTCCTCAAGAACAGTGAAAAATATACTCTACAATGATTACAGACTTGGTATAGTCCGCTATGCAGATAATTATGATAAGTACTTTAAATCAATGTTTGACGAAAAAGGACTGGTATATGAGGTTATTTCGGAATTTCATTATCTTCTGGCTATGAACCGGGAATGTCCCCTTGCCGCCCTTCCGGAAATACACTTTTCAGATCTGGAAAGCCTTACGGAGATAGCTCATGCTGACCCGTTCGTACCATCCCTTTCGATGGCACAGGTAAAGAAGGAGGAGCTTCCGGATAATATAAGCCGGAGGATCTTTGTTTTTGAAAGGGCAAGTCAGTTTGATCTTCTTTCCGAGAATAATCAGCTTTTTATGTGGGTTTCGCCGATTCCGCAGAAAACCCTTGACCGTTATGGACTCGTCCAGCGTGTGTGCCCTGAAAATACAAAGAATTATAAAGATGTGCTGATCTATAAAAAGGATTATAAGCTTACTGAAATGGACAAAAATTTTATAACGGAGCTTTGCCGCTCAAAACGCAGATATCTATAGATATATCATTGCTGCATAACCGTACACTGCCGAATATGCTTTGTACGGCTTTTTTATTAATTTCTTGTCGTTTATCGTTCTGCTGAAGGAAGTTTTCCGATAGCATTTTGTTAAGGCAAGTCGACCGTCCGCAGGCAGTCTGTCGTCTGTCAGGAGTGGGCAGTGCAGAGTGACGAAGTGATAGCGGAGAAACTTTCAACAGGTTGATATGGGCTTAGTATTATATGTCATGGAAAATTCGGAGGTGTGTCCGGACTTTCGTGCGTAGAAAAAATTTTCGTTAAAATTATTTCGAACTTTGTCTATTGTGTATTATGTCATAGACTTATTTCCAGTGTGATGTACAATTTGTGTTTATAATTTCAGCACCTGGGAAAGCAGGAGCTGTTGATAAGAAATCGAAAAACATTACTATTATACATAACTATAATTTTACACTACTATATATTACTATATATTTAATATAATAAATTTCAGACATAACAAAAAACCCTGCAAATCACGCATTTACGCAATTTACAAGGCTTCTGGCGGAGAAGGAGGGATTTGAACCCTCGCGGCAGTTTCCCACCCTACGCCCTTAGCAGGGGCGCCTCGTCACCACTTGAGTACTTCTCCATGATGACCAATAATAGTATAACAATAAAATGGCGGAGAGGGTGGGATTCGAACCCACGGTCCCTTGCGAGATCACTGGTTTTCAAGACCAGCTCCTTAAACCACTCGGACACCTCTCCATCGCTGTTATTCAGCTTTTATATTATACACCCGTTGCAATAAAATGTCAATAGCTTTTTTAAAAAATGTTGTTATGCACAAAATTATTTGCAGAAATTTGTCGAAAGTATATAATTAATAATGGCTTCATGGGTATTTTCTATTCTCTCGCTGATAACTTCTTCAAAGATTTTCCTCAGTGCGTCTCCAATCTGCCTGCCCTCAAAACCTAAGCTTTTCAGATCATTTCCGTCTATTTCCAGCTGACTTATATGGCAGCATTCTTTATTCCTGATGATCTCAACGGCAGCCTTTTCTGCATGCTCAAGTCTTGCTTCGCTCTCTATATCCTGCCAGCCCTTTGAACGGTCATCAGCACGTTTTACTTTAAGGAGAATAAAGAAGTTCTCTTCTCCGATCCTGTCTATCATACGCTTGACGTCAGCCCGGTTTTTATAAGAATTCCTGTGAGCAGCGATAATGGAAGTTATCTTTTTTATTTCGGATGAGCCGAATTTCAGCCGCCTTAATATAACTGCCGCTTTTTCAGCACCAAGCTTTGCATGAGCCTTAAAATGTCCTGTGCCATTTTCATCTGTGGTCATGCAGTCCGGTTTTGCGATGTCATGAAGCAGCATAGTCATTCTTATTATCGGGTCTGCCTCAGAATTACCAATTGCCCGAAGGGTATGCTCCCACACATCAAATTTATGATATGGGGTGTGCTGATCAAAGCCGTACATTTTTTTTATTTCGGGGATGAATATTTCAATTATTCCGCTGTGTTTTCTCAGAATCTGTTCTGCATTTTTTCCGCAGAGAAGCTTTAAAAATTCATCTCTTATACGCTCCGAAGAAATATTTTTCAGAAGTTCTGCACAGCTGTAAAGCTGACAGGAAGTTTCTTCATCAATGTCAAAGCCCAGCTGTGAAGCAAATCTCAGACAGCGCATAATACGCAGAGCATCCTCATAAAATCTTTTTCCGGCATTGCCTACAGTGCGAAGAATGCCTGCTTTCAGGTCATCGGTTCCGCCGAAAAGGTCAGTAATATTTCCATTCCTGTCCATTGCCATACTGTTGATTGTAAAATCACGGCGCTTCAGATCCTCATAAAGCTCAGATGAAAAGGAAACTGCTTCCGGGCGGCGACTGTCCTTGTATTCACCGTCAATTCTGTAGGTTGTTATTTCGACCATGTTTCCGTTTATGATGACTGCTATTGTGCCGTGCTTTTCACCTGTCCTTATGACATGATAATTTTTAAAGCATTCTATTGTCTGAAAGGGGAGTGCATTTGTCGCAAGGTCAAAGTCGTGAGGAGGAGTATCCATAAGAAAATCCCTTACACAGCCGCCAACGGCATAAGCCTCAAATCCGTTATTTTCAAGCGTCTCAAACACTTCAGTTATATAATCAGGAAAAACGAACATTTTATATTACCTCGAATTGTTTTATGAAGCACTGCACAGTTACAGTATTTCTGCATTTTTATTATAGCATAAAATCGCAGATTGTTGCTATAATTGCCCGATATGCAGGGAGCAAATCTCTGATTTGCGTATCTGCAAGGGCATTAAGAAAATTATAATAAATGCTGTGCATTTATTATAGCATATTTTCCGGTAATTTACAAATGAAAAGTATGCGGTATCTCGGGCTTTACTGATAATTTACAGACATTTTACGAGCATTTTATAGATTAATTTTTACTGTCATGATATAATTTAGCTATAGGGAACAGAATGGTCGTCAGGAGGGCGAAATGAGGGCAAAAGATAAGAAAATATTTGAATTATCAGCGATAAAAAAATATAAGCAATACGAACGCAGGCTCTGGCTGCTCCCCCTTGCCTGTATGATATTTACTGCAATTATACCGGGAGACAAAATACCAGGAGATAAAACAATATTTGGTAAATTTACGGAGGATCCGGGTTTTGCAACCTTTGTTGGTATTATACTGTTCCTTGCACTGGGATCAATGATATTATCCATTATTCCATTCTTTATCGGAAAGATTTTAATCAAGACACACCTCAAAACAACTATACAGAACTGTACCATTACAAATATGCAGGATTTTGATTATTACCGTGATAAGCTGACCGGACTGTCTCCTGCAACTATCAGTATCCTGACAGACCTGGATATTGAGCAGAAAAAGGATGTGGCGGCATCCATTTTACAATATGAAAATCTCGGACTGCTGGAAGAAAATCCGGACCATACATATCGTGCCACAAAAAAATATTACAGCTGCACTGACTTAAACAACAGTGACCGGTATTTAATAGAGCATCTGGAAAAAGGTGACTTTAACTGGGAGGATGATAAGCAGTGGAAGCGGATGGTCATGGATGAGGCAATTTCGGAGGGGTATATTTCAAAGAAATTGATACAGAAACCTGTTCAGCCGGATCAGCAATTACAGAGATCAGATAGTCAGAAAAAGTCTGTTTCAATAAAATGGCGGCTGATTCAGCTGCTGCTTGGGGCGGTCTGGGTATTCTGGTTCCTGAACGCATATTTGAGAATGGAAGAACTTCAGCCACTTATTCAGGCTGCTACTATGGAAAACAGGGAAAACCTGCTGCTTTATCTGTATGAACATCCGAAAGTGCCGCTTGTGTATGTAGAGTTCGCAGCATTATTTATATCTGCAATATTAATTATTGCATACAAACCAGGAAGAAATAAGCATAAGAAAGCCGGTTCTAAAAAAGGCTGTCTTATACCGCTGGCAGTTGTGCTGGTCTGGTTTTGCTGGGTAATGAGTGCAATACCACGAATATCGGAGCTTACGAAGATTCTTAAATCAGCTCCGGAGGGTGCAAGTCTGGGTGAACAGGTGAAATTTATTAGTCAGAATAATCTTATATCCGGATGTATAGAAGTGATCCTGATGTTCATTTATCTTATGTTTATGATTGCATTTGTGCTGTCAGCCTCCCGGGTTGGTAAAATAATAATGAAAAACAACAAGCCGATAAAGCGCACCGAGTATGGCAATCAGATGGCAGAATGCGTATATGGAATGAAAAATTTTATACATGATTATTCCAATTTAAGTTTGGCTGACAGGCATCAGGCAGTTCTCTGGGAGGATTACCTGGTATACGCGGTGGTGCTGGAGGAAAACGAAGAAATAGTAAATGAAATATCAAGGACAAGGAGAGAAGTTTTATGATAGTATTTATTATTGTAATTGCGATTGTTGTTTTGGGTGTTGCAGTACTGGCAGCAGGATATAACAGTCTGGTAGTGCTGCGAAACAGGGTGGACAACCAGTCTGCCCAGGTGGATGTACAGCTGAAACGGAGAGCAGAGCTTATTCCGAATCTTATCGAAACAGTAAAGGGGTATGCAAAATTTGAAAAATCCACCCTGACAGATATTGCACAGCTTCGGAGCAAGGTAATGAATGCCGGCAATACCAGTGAAGCCTGTGCAGCAGATGCAAAACTTGGCAGGGTATGCTCAAAGGTACTGGCACTTGGGGAAAGTTATCCGGAGCTGAAATCAAACACAAACTTTTTAAAGCTTCAGGAGGAGCTTTCAGAAACGGAAAATAAAATAGTTATGGCAAGGCAGTTTTATAATGATACTGTGACAAAATACAATACTGCCATTGAGGTTTTTCCAAAGTCAGTGGCGGCAGCTATCTTCGGATTCAGGAGAAGGGAGCTGCTGGAGATATCAAATGCAGAGCGGGAACCAGTCAGAATTGACAGCAGTACCTTTCAGTTCTGACCTGTTCCAGAAATATCCGGGTTTGAGTCAGAAAAACTATTGACTTTCCTATAATACGGTGTTATAATGTTAATGGTATAGTACGGCGGTTTTTCGGCGGTACTGTAATAAACGGGAGCTTGTGTTACAGGCTGAGAGTAAGGTACCAAAACCTTAGACCGATAACCTGATTTGGATAACGCCAACGTAGGGAAATAAGACAGACGGATAAATGCCGTTTTCAAAATACTTATGATGAGTTTTAAAACTTTCGGGAGCTATCGGGATGGAGGCTCCCTTTTTTATTATTTTTTAGAACAAGTTCTTATTCAGGAGGTGCGGACATGATAAAGGTAAACGGGGCAGAAGCGGAAGTATCCGATATTTTGCTTTCCGACTATATCAGCAGTACAAGCTATGACCCGAAGCGCATTGCCGTTGAGGTCAACGGGGATATAGTTCCAAAATCCCGGTACAGTGAGTTTATGCTCAGGGACGGAGATGTCGTTGAGATAGTAGGCTTTGTCGGAGGCGGCTGATGATACCCTTAAAGGAGTAACGGTACCTGCATATTTTAACTGTCATATTTCCGGCGCCGCTTCGGGGATCATGACAAATACAGCATTGATAAGAAAGGCTTCTTGTCAATTAAGCGGCGGAATGGAGTTCATTATGATACAGGACAAATTAATTATCGGCGGACATGAGTTTAATTCGCGTTTTATTTTAGGCTCAGGAAAGTATTCTCTGAACCTCATCGAAGCGGCTGTAAAGGATGCCGGAGCGGAAATTATAACTCTTGCAGTACGCCGTGCAAATACAAAGGAAAAGGAGAATATTCTCGATTTTATCCCGGAGGGAGTAACTCTTCTTCCAAACACATCGGGTGCGAGAACAGCGGAGGAAGCTGTCCGCATTGCAAGGCTTGCAAGGGAGCTTGGCTGCGGTGATTTTGTGAAAATAGAGATTATGAGGGACAGCAAGTATCTGCTTCCGGACAATTATGAAACTGTCAGGGCGACGGAAATTCTTGCAAAGGAAGGCTTTGTGGTAATGCCTTATATGTATCCGGATCTTAACATTGCCAGGGATCTTGAAAATGCAGGTGCGGCGGCAGTTATGCCTCTTGCTTCGCCTATAGGTTCAAACAAGGGACTTGCCACAAAGGATTTTATACGTATTCTCATTGATGAGATCGATCTTCCGGTTATTGTTGACGCAGGTATCGGAAGACCCTCCCAGGCGTGTGAGGCTATGGAAATGGGAGCAGCTGCAATTATGGCAAATACTGCTCTTGCAACTGCCGGAGATCTTCCGCTTATGGCAGCGGCATTCCGTCAGGCTATTGAGGCTGGCAGAAAGGCATATCTGTCCGGACTGGGACGTGTTCTTGTCCGGGGAGCTTCTGCCTCTGATCCCCTTACAGGTTTTCTTCATGATTAAGGGGGCGGAGTGATGGAGAACCAGTATTTTGTCGATTCGGAGTTTCTTTCTCCGGCGGCACTTGAAAAGAAACACAGACTTGAAACAGACCGTTCCTCTCGTACAGATCATATGGAATATATGGAGGGAATGGAGCATATTAAGTCTGACGTCATGGAAAATGTTCTTTCACAGATGCGTGAATACGATTATTCATCCTATACTGCGAAGGACGTTATGGCTGCCCTTGCACATGAAACATGCTCTGTAGAAGATCTCAAGGCGCTTTTATCACCGGCTGCAGAACCATTTCTGGAGCAGATGGCTCAGAGGGCTAGGATAGAAACCGGTAAGCATTTTGGCAATACGGTGTATCTTTTTACGCCGCTTTACATAGCCAATTACTGTGAAAATTACTGTGTTTACTGCGGATTTAACTGCTATAATCATATCAGCCGAATGAAGCTTACCATGGAACAGATCGAGCATGAAATGCAGGTAATAGCCCGGAGCGGCATGGAGGAAATACTTATCCTCACCGGTGAAAGCCGTGCAAAAAGCAATGTAGACTATATCGGGGAAGCATGTAAGCTTGCAAGAAAATATTTTCGTATGGTGGGACTGGAAATTTACCCGGTCAACACAGATGAATACCGTTATCTTCACGAATGCGGTGCAGATTATGTAACAGTTTTCCAGGAGACATATGACAGTGACCGTTATGAACAGCTGCATCTTATGGGACATAAGCGTATATACCCCTATCGCTTTGAGGCGCAGGAAAGAGCACTTATGGCAGGCATGAGGGGAGTAGCATTTTCCGCTTTGCTGGGGCTTTCTGATTTCCGCAGGGATGCTCTGGCTACTGCCCTTCACGTATATTATCTGCAGAGAAAATACCCATCGGCAGAGATGTCACTATCATGTCCCCGTCTGCGTCCCATCATAAATAATGATAAAATTAATCCTCTTGATGTTCATGAAAAGCAGCTTTGTCAGGTGCTGTGCGCTTACCGTATCTTTCTGCCCTTTGCCGGTATTACTGTTTCCTCAAGGGAAAGTGAGAATTTCCGCAATGGCATTGTAAAGATTGCTGCAACAAAGGTTTCTGCCGGAGTATCTACAGGTATCGGCGACCACGAGAGCAAATACACCGGCAAAGATACAGATGAGGAAAAGGGCGATGAACAGACCCCAATTTTATGAGGAGGATCTTTTATTCTT
>JBJEQU010000283.1:0-8129 GCA_051881935.1 Porcipelethomonas sp.
AAACAGTGAGAGGAACATCCCCTGTTCCCGGCGGCATGTCAACAAACATATAGTCAACATCTCCCCAGATCACATCTGTCCAGAACTGTTTAACGACCCCTGCAATGACAGGTCCTCTCCAAATAACAGGATCTGTATCGTTTTCCAGCATAAGATTGACAGACATTATATTAATGCCTGTGGGAGTTTCAGCCGGGAAAATCCCCTCCTCTGATGCCAGGGCTTTGCCGTGGATGCCAAAGGCTTTAGGGATTGAGGGACCGGTAACATCTGCGTCAAGAATAGCTGTTCTGTAGCCCTTACGGTTCATATTTACCGCCAGCAGAGAGGATATCATAGATTTTCCTACACCGCCCTTTCCGCTGACAACCCCAATCACTTTTTTGATTTCGCTCATCTTATGCGGTTTTTCAAGCATACTATGCTTATCTCTTTCATCGCAGTTCTGACTGCATGAAGAACAATCATGTGTACATTCACTCATTATTTTTTCTCCTTTTTTAAAATAATATTTCTATATTGACAGGTCAGCTGAACCACATAAATCCTCGACTGGCTCGGCATAAGAATTATAACTACCTATCAATAAAATTCACCTGTCTAACTGACTACAGAAGCGGTGCGATCATTCTCAGAAATCCGCCTGCAATTCTCACTATAAGAGGACGATTTGTACAATCTTTCATTGTTATCTGCCTCGATTTTGCAAGTGTATTGAGAAAATCAAGCTTAATGTCCGATATAAGCGATGTTTTATACATAAGTGCTCCGCATTCAAAATGCAGATAAAAGCTTCTGTAATCCATATTTATTGTTCCAACAACGGCAACTTTATCATCTGATACAAAATTTTTTGCATGAATAAAACCGGGCATATACTCGTAGACCTCAACACCAAACTTAATAAGCTCCTTGTAATAATTCCAGGCAAGAAGGTTGACATACCCCTTATCTGGTATATGTGGGACGATTATCTTTACATCTACGCCGCTCTTAGCTGCAAAAGTAAGAGCAGTAATCATTTCATTATCTATTATAAGATATGGCGTCGTAATGTATACATATTTATTAGCTTTGTTAATTATATTCATGTATACCAGTTCCCCGGTATTTTCAGTATCGGTCGGCGTGTCACCATATGGCTGTATATAGCCGTCATTTTTATAAGAACGAAGGTATTCGGGATCCGGCATGTACTTTTTCAGGTCGCTAAGCTGTCTGGTTTTGAATTCCCACATCTGAATGAACATCACCGTAAAACTCCAAACAGCCTCCCCTTTCACCATTATTGCTGTGTCCTTCCAGTGTCCGAACCTTTCAACAGCATTTATATACTCATCTGCGATATTTACACCGCCGCAGAATGCTGTAACACCGTCTATAACAAGAATTTTTCTGTGATCACGGTTATTCTGGGCTGAGGTAAGAAAAGGACGGAATTCATTAAATACACGGCAGTTTATACCCATATTGCTAATATCCTTGCGGAACTTATGTGAGTGGTGAATCTGGGTTCCCATCCCATCATATAAAAGTCTTACCTCGACTCCCTGCTTAACTTTTCTTTCAAGAATAGCAAATATTTTATCAAACATTTCACCTTCATCTATGATGAAATATTCCATAAAAATAAACTGCTGAGCCTTTTCAAGTTCTTCCAGCATTGCATGAAATTTCTCCTCACCCACGCTGAAATATTTAAGGCTTGTATTCCTGTATACCGGATATCCTCCATAATCATTAACATATTTTGCAAGATGGGCAGAATGTATATCTTCCTTTTCAAGCTCTCTCAGTACATCCTCGTCCTGGGGGATTAGGGGTCTTGTCATTTTTATAATACGGTTTTTGTTTTCATTAAAAAACATGGTACCAAACTGTGCATGCATAAAAATATAAAGAAATGCGCCGACTATAGGAATAATCATAATAATTATCGCCCAGGACAGCTTATAAGCCGGATTGGTTTGCTCACGATTTATTACATAACATACAAGAATAACCGAGACCATTGTCTGTGCTCCATAAATAAATGTTGAATATTCATGAAGCTTAAAAAAACACGCAAGGATGAAAAGCGCCTGTATGAGAAGAACTATAAATATAAGAAAATTTCTGTTAAATATCTTTTTAAGCCATTTAAATTTCATTTCTTCCTCCAAAATCCAGACATTTTTCAACTATTGTTTTATATTTAATTATTCCTTTTATTTCTTCGTTTCGTAATAAAGACAGCGGCTTGTAACCGCTGTCATAAATTATTTCATAATATTATAATCAAACACAAGGATATAATAAGGAATATTATTAATAACAGGATTTATATGGTTTTTAGCGCCAGCTATTAGATGACCTGCATACTGTGTCACCATGTCATATTCGCCCTGAGAGAGGAGCAGAAAGTATTCCTGCTGACCCTCTTGGTCATCATACCATTCTCTTGAACACTGATAAAACGGTTCTGTTACGCCATTTTCTGTAACATCAACACAGCGCACCTTTACTTCCGAACCGGAGATCACAGTGACGGAATTTGCATTCCAGAATGTTGCATAGCCATAGGTTAAATTCTGTTCCTCCAGACACTGTGAGATACTGAAAAGAACATTATCCTTGTAATTATCAGACGGCATTGCCGCAACAGTTTTCAGATTAAGAACAGAGGCGGCAATAACAGGAATCGAGAGGATCACAGTTATTCTCCTTACAGGTTTCTTGCCTGAAACAGCCCAGATAACAAAAAGTATACTGGTTATAACAGATGTTCCTAAAATCGGTGTAAGTCTCCAGTTTGCATTTCCTATTACCCCGCATATACAGCCAATGAATATAATTGCGGTTACAGCCCAGTGAAGCCATATAAATATACGAAGCATACTTCCCTTCCCGTTTTTCTCATATTTAGGATAGTAACATGTAGCAATAACCGGTATAACAGCAATAACGAGAGCATTGATTAAATAAATAAGGTTTATAACGCCATCTACCTCAAAGAGCTTTGTGCCGCCAAGATCCTGTACTCCGAAGAGTGAAAGCCATGATATCGGAATATTCTGCGCATTATCAACCCATGAGGACATAGCGGAAAATACGGAATAACCGTCCTGATACCCTGCCACAAGATCGCCTTTCCAGAATTCATTGAGCTTTCCGCCGACAAATACCATTACAAAAAAGACAATGAGTCTCAGCAGTGTTCTTCCGCTCTTTTTACATATAAGCTTGCTTTCACTGTTCAGGACCTGTTCTGCAAATATTCCTGCAATAAACGGAAGTGCAAAAATAGAAAGGGATGAGATGCCGTCAGTGGCTGTAAGCATGATAAAAATACAGAGAATTACCAGTGTTACAATATAGTGTATCGATAGATTCTTTGCAGCCTTATCATCCTTGGGAAGCCTGAGCTTTCTTTCATTAAGATTTACAAGACGGCAATACAGGAACATTCCTATTACTATAAAGAGAACACCCAGGGTATAGTAGATCGTATGTCCCCAGAAGATCTCACGAAGCTTTTGTGATGAAAGAGTCAGTGAAAGGAAAACAGAGGCTGACAGACATATTTTTCTTATATCTATATGCATTTCACGAAGCATAAGACAGAAAAACAGCATGAGCAGTATCATGAATCCGAGCATTCCCAGGTGATGCGTTGTAAGGGATACGTCAAATATGGAAATAAGCGGCTGCATAATAAGATTTATGCCAAACGGCAAAAAGCATGCATACCCGAAATTTTCATCATAGACATGTCCGCTGTCATGGGAGGCAGCTGCCCACATGATAGTATCTGTACAGTCGGCATGAAATTCCCCCTGAGATGCAAAGAAAATGTAGTACGATGTAATTCCGATAACCGCTGCAAAAATAAGTGCCGGAATCACAAACGAAGCGATTCTCGCCGGTTTTCTGCATTTTTCAATGATAAAACGGATCCTCTCACCTATAGGTACGGAAACCGCAGGATTATCATCATTCTTTAACTTTTTAAAAATCATTATTCTCCTCCAACTATAATTAATCTGTTCAGTAGTATTTCACTCATATTTATTTTAGCATGATTTGTTAATTTTGTCAACGACTTTTATATTTTTTTGTAGATAAAAATCTTTTAATACAAAAATGAAGTGCGCTTTCCCACGCACTCCATCCTTTATTCATTCACGTACAGATTAATATCTGTCACTCGACACCCAAAAGTATTCTCTTGAGGGCTACAAAATCAAAAACGTTTATTCTTCCGTCAGCGTTTACATCAGCATAATCATACTGTTCGTCACTGAGAGTATTCTTCTTGACCAGTACCTGGCTCAGCAGCGAAGCGTCCGCAACAGACACTGTGTCGTCACCGTTAACATCCCCGACAGGCTTATTAGGATCTGTTTCACCTGTTGCAACCTCTGTAGTAACTTCCGTCACATCTGTTTCGCTGACTTCTGTTGTAATCTCAGTTGTTGTAGTTGTAACTTCTGTTACATCTGTAGCAGTTGTAACAATTACCTCAGTAACATCTGTGCTTGTTACTTCAGTTGTTGGCTCAGTTGCCGGAGCTGTTGTTACCTCAGTTGTTTCCGGAACGGTCGGTTCTGTAGGTTCAGGTTCAGTCTCACCAGAAAGGTAAGCACCTATTTTATCTGCCCAGTAATTACCCATAAGCTGATATCCGGTATTGTTCGGATGAACGCCGTCACCAAGCTGAGTCTTTACATCAGTCACAACGCTGTTTACGTCTCCGAAATAAACATTTGATACTCCTGACGCACGCTTTGACTCAACCAGTGCCTTAACCTGTGCATTGTAATTATCGACCTGCTGCTGTACATATACTTCAACTTCGGCATCAGAATACTCTGTCTGCCAGTCTGCTGAATGCCTGTAATTTCCGAACCAGGAATACACATCACCCCGGTTAGGGTCGAGATCCGGAATCGTCGTTATAAACAGTGCAGAATCCGATGAAATATTTTCAAGGATATACGTTGCGAGAACATCAAGTCTCTCACCGGCAGAATCGATTTCATAATTATCAATAACATCGTTTGTACCGATCTGGAGTATTACAATATCGGGAGTATACTGTGAAAGATAATCCCCTGACTGTATCGTCTCAAGTATTCCGCTTCTTCCGCTGTATGCCTGTATTGTATATCCACTGTAACCGCAGTGCGCCGGATCATAGGTAAAGGTTTCACCTGTAACCTCGTCAGTATAAGTCGTATCGCCCCATGACCAATTAGGACCCACCATGTCGATCTTATATCCGTCATCGGTAAGCTGTTTAAACATAAACTTACGGTATGATCCGTCCACTCCGTATCCGTCAGTTATGGAGTCACCAATAGACATAATTTTTATTGTTTCATCAGTGTCGACAGCATCCGACGAAAGGCTATTCCACGCAGCAGCTGAAACTGAACATACAACAGCACAGAGCACCGCAGTAACCTTCTTTAATTTCATTAAAATACCTCCTTAATATTATACTATCCATTTCTATTGTAGTACATTTTTCATAAAATGTCAAGTACTAATACCAAAATCAGTAATTTTCTTGTTTTCTGTTATCCATGCTGATAAACATCACATCTTCAATATTAACAGTTCTTCCACCCTCGAAAATAATATAGCCTTCAATTTGTTCAATGCGCCTGATATTTCCTGAAAAAGTGTGATATGCGCCTCCCTGCTTTCTGCTGTCATTTTTAAAATATGTTATAGTAACAAACGGACGTCTTTGTATATTTCTTTCAATAAACTGCATTTTCATGTCAAGGATGTTTTTTTCATCATCAGTAAGCTCATGCCGTATCTCTGTAATACGTGCTGCTTCATTTACATCATCGTCAAGACCTGTAAGTGCTGCAAAGGGAGCAAACTGCACTGCCCTGGAGAGAGGCGGCATTCTGTGATGTTTTTTTGACGTATAATGTTCATATGCTATAATATCATCATAATTTCCCATAATTCACCTATGCCTTATGACCGCCTATCTGGCTGTTTCTGCTTATTGCAGTGGCGCCTTCAAGAAAGTTCATACCTTTTAATACGGCATTTTTACCGTATCTTTCTTTGAGGTCAACAATGACGTTTTGTATACTGCGTTCCTTTTCCAGACGGAACTGCTTATTTTCACGCTGTTTCCTCATGACCTCATAGTCTGAAAACAAGTCAAGCTGCTCAAATTCATCTTTACTGCTGATTTTATTTTCAGCTGTAAGATGATTTACCGCAACAGTCATCCTTCTTACCAACAGATTGGTATCTATTATCCGGTCGTATAGTTTCAGGACAGCTTTTACTATTTCCCTTGAGGATGAGGTGTAGTCAATATTTATTGAACCGTGAGCCTCTTTAGGAACTCTCCTGCCATATCTGTCAGATGTAACTATTCCCTTAAAGTTATTTTTTACATTTTCAATATCATATCCCACGGTAAGGACAATCTGGTCCGTAATAATTTTTTTCCGTACCAGATCAAGGGAAATGGAATCTGCCATTTCCTGAATGACAAGCCGTGCCTTTTCCGATGAGTAAGGTTCCGGAAGAACCTGTCCCGATGAAAGACTTGTATTTTCCGGGGTATACGCCTTGATCTGTTCAATGGTACATGGCTCCCATCCCCATGCATGGTCAATCAGCAGTTCGGCATTTACCCCGAACATATCATACAGTGCTTCCTCGTTATCAACAGAACACCTTGCCACATCCCCCATAGTATACAGACCGTTTGCAGCGAGCTTTTTTGCGTATCCATTCCCTATTCTCCAGAAGTCGGTTATAGGGCGGTAAGACCATAGAAGCCTGCGATAGGACATCTCATCAAGTTCGGCAATACGCACTCCATTTTCGTCCGCCGGAATATGCTTTGCAACAATGTCCATTGCAATTTTGCACAGATACAAGTTTGTTCCGATACCTGCGGCGGCGGTAATTCCTGTCGTTTTCAGTATATCCTTTATAACCGTCACTACAAGCTCTCTGGGGGTTTTTTTGTATACCTTCAGGTAGGCGGTCACGTCAATGAAAACCTCATCCACAGAATAAACGTGAATATCCTCCGGCGCAAAATATTTGAGATATATTTCATATATCCTGGTGCTGTACTTCATGTAATATGCCATTCTCGGAGGGGCAGCGATGTATGATACCGCAAGGGAGGGATCTGTTCTGAGCTCGCTGTCAACGCATGACTTTCCGCTGAATCTATGATCCGGAGCATTCCATTTTCTCTCGTTATTTATCTCTTTAAGCTTCTGATTCACTTCAAAAAGCCTTGCCCTTCCAGGGATACCGTATGCTTTTAGAGAAGGGGTAACAGCGAGACAGATTGTTTTTTCAGTCCGGCTTACATCAGCAACGAGAAGATTTGTATTGAGAGGGTCAAGTCCCCTTTCCACACATTCAACAGAAGCATAGAACGATTTCAGATCAACACAAATATAAGTTTTCATAGCCGTTTCCTTTCTCAATAAATATAGTATTATTTAATGCAGCGGTATTAACCGATATTGTAAATTAACTTTTTCTCTTTATTAAATTATATCAGAACATATGTTCTTTGTCAAGAGTAAATAACATGAATCTGCATACCTGTTTATTGGAAAGTCTCAAAAAATCAATCCACGGGCTGTGTATTTGTTACAGCCTTTGTTTAAAGTGCGACAGAAGTAACAACTGCAAACAAAATAGACTTCAGCAAGTTCTACCTGCCGAAATCTATATTAAAGCTGATATACTCCGCCGACTATAATAGTTTTCCCACCCGGATTTTTATAATTGGCTGACATTTATGAAATTGGACTGCCGCACCATTGTACCGGTGCGGCAGTCTAAGGATTATTCCTGAATATTACAGACTTGTAATTCGACCGAGCATATATTCGATCAGTATTGCATTATCAAGCTCATTAATAGTTTTATCGTGGTTCACATCGGCATTTGCCGCAGCTGTACTGTTTGCAAGTGGGTACAAGGTGCTGCTGCTAATGAACTTTGCAAGACGTACAACGTCAGAAACGCTCGCTGAACCGTTGAGATCAACGTCACCCATTAAGGAAGGTGTACCAATTTCAATAGTAGATGGATTTGTTGGCTGTACAGGTGTTGTAGTGGGTTCTGTTGTATCTGTT
>JBJEQU010000284.1:0-8069 GCA_051881935.1 Porcipelethomonas sp.
ATAGTAGTTTTTATTCTTTCTATACCAGATTGCCGATTTACTGTGCTATTCTGGATATGATGAATCAAACTAATTATAAGCCGAAAAAAATATATGTTCAGATTCAGGATGCTAAGCAAGTAAAAGTACTTATGAAAATAAAAGAAATTGACATTGATGTGGCTGATATATCTCAGGTCAGCGGTGAATTAAGTGACAGCTTAGCAATTATAATTGAAAAGAAAACTGAAGATTATGCTATTTTAAAAAGAACTTCCTTTGTGAATGGAAAAAACAATGCTGTTATTGTTTACAATGATGCAAAAAATGTATTGAATAAATCGAGCATTGCAAATCCAAATGCTAACATTGATCGATTGGTTCGTACAGAGACAACAAAGAATGGCGATGTTGTTTCAGAAGATACTTTTCTGATTTATTCAGATAATAAAGAAATGTTTAATGAATTTATTTTTGAGAAGGCATTATTACATTCCGGCAATAAAGTGAAAATAGCCCTCACAAAAGAAAAAATCTGTGTTTTTGGTGGTACTGCTGTTAGAAATTTAAGTAGTATTTTAGGTAACGAGTATAATGTCGAATATCTGCCTTATATTTCTGTATTAAGTGTATTATCAGAAAAAAATGATGATTTGTCAGATAATTTAACAGATGATGCGAATGTTTCACTAAAATGCGATATTCAAAAAAATCTCAGCGATTATATATCACAGTGTAAAGCGTTTGTTTTTGATCTTGAAACATTAAGATATAATTTGTTTGAATATAAAAGTACATTATATTCACAAACGTGTTTTTTGGATGAGTATTCTTTTTACAAAGAAAATAAGGATAGATTTGTGAATATTGATCCTATGAATCTGCCTGCTGAAGAGATAAGAAACAGATTAAATGTATTTTTAGAGTGCATTGAAAAAGCATTTGAAAAGGAAAAAATAATCTTAGTAAGACATGGCGAGTGCGAATATTCGGAAGTAAATGGTATAATCAAGAAGAACAATGGCGTGAATACCAATTATAATATGTTTGTGAAAAACTGGGAAGACTATGTGGTTGATAGACTTCAATGTTCAAGTATCAATATCTGGAGTAAATATTTTTCGCAGGATGAACACAGAAAAAAAATATATGAATATACATTTCACGTTGATGTTGCGAAGAAACTCAAAGAAATATTGTTGTATGGGATCCATAGTGAATGTGATTCCCCGGATTATGAGCTGACTTTGCGTCGGTATATAAAAAACTTTGATTGTAGGACAAATCAGATCACCAGAGGCTTATTGTTCTTTAACAGAAATAATTGGGCTCAGAACATTGTCAGACTGATGAGTGCGGATTTTATAGAAAAAAATATTTCTCAGATCTTATGTGTATTAGGGAATGGTTATAATAAGTTAAGTTGTATAATGAATCATAATACACTTACAGATGAGTTCAAGAAAGTGTTTATTGCCTTAAATGATATTACTAATAATGTGATAAAGGAGGATACAGATTATTCCGTAATTTGCCGTGAAGATTACATGGCGATACGGGAGATGTGTCCTTTAATAGAGAAATTGTATTCCGATAATGGCGGAGGAAATATTAAGGCTGATTATAAAAGCGTATATTTTTACATATTGGGATATCAGAGATACTTGACAAATAATAAAAATTGGGACATTGAATTAATAAAAAGAATAACAGCCCAAATGCCCGAATTACATTTGCTTGATTGGTGGGGAAGCTGTATTTCACGTGAATGCTTGAATTATGGTAAACACCTGGAGATCAACAAGTCACTTGCAAGAAATCCGTTAACGCATATTTCTTCGCCTAAGATAATATATAATGACGATTATATGAAAGAAGATCAGTTTATAAGCGGATATATACACAGATGTGTGAAGAATGAATGTGATCGAACAGCCTTTGATTATTTCAGAGATTCAGAGTCTGAGTGGATAATTATGGATATTTTTAACGATCTTTCATTATATATAAATTATATAGATAATAGAAATAAAGGATTGTTTTGCAAAATGTTGAATTGTGACCAAGGCACCCCTTTTTTTGATGAAATCTTTAAGAATTTATCTCCTTATGATATAACATTACAATCAGACGAGTATATTCTGGATTTGTGTAAAGACGCCATAGAGTTCCTGGCAGAAAAATACGGTAAGAATGTAATTATAATTAAAAGTCATTGGAATGATTATTATCTGAATGAAAAAAATGATCTTTGTTTAATGCCGAAAAACGATTTAATTGACATCACGTACCATAAACGCTTGAATCACGTAGGAAGTTTGATGGAAAAAAACATACAGAGCAGTCTGGGCTGCTACTATATTGCTTATACCAATCAATACTTTTCGAAAATTCCGTGGATAGGTGATGGGGAAATCTTACCGGTTCATTATGAAAACGAGTTCTATTACGATACTGTTGGTCTGGTCGAAAATATTGTAAAATATTCGCCAAGGCAGAAGGTATATACAGACAGAGATCCGGGAAGTAAAATAAGCCGTATTATCAGTTTGCCTTCAAATGAATATAATAACCGAATTTTACATAACAAGTTCGCAAACAATTTTATGGATCATGTTATTATTGAGCTGGATCGTAAAGTTCTTGGTGAATACAAGGATGTTATTGTAGAAATATATGATAGGGACTACTTCGATCTGAAGAGTGTTCTCGATCAATTCCCGTTTGTAAGGTATAAAGCTCAAAAGCTTGAAGAAGAGTTATTAAAGATCTACAGAGAGGAATAAAAAGAAAGGGTGCATATTAGTGAAAGTAATAGCTATAATACCTGCGAGATACCAATCGAGCAGATTTCCGGGTAAACCTTTAGCAGATATATGTGGCAAGCCTATGATCTGGTGGGTTTACAACCAAACAAAAAAATCAAAACTTATAGACGAGGTATATGTGGCAACAGATGATGACAGAATATTGTCAGCATGTAAGGAAAATGGATTAAATTGCGTTATGACCTCATCAGATCATCCTACCAGTACACAGAGATTAAATGAAGTAGCCAAAAAAATTGAATCCGACTTATATGTGTGCATAAATGGGGATGAGCCATTAATCGACCCGAAAATTATAAATGCTATTATTCCGGAAAAAATGCCGGAGGATGAATTTTTTGCAAGTAATCTTATGACCGAAATAAAAAATCCGGTCGAAGCTGTTGATTTTACGAATATTAAAGTCGTAACAGATGTAGATAACAATGCATTGTTTATGTCAAGAAGTCCTATTCCATATCCCAAGGCATCAATGAATTATAAATATTATAAACATGTCGGAGTATTGATTTATTCAAAAAGTGCGCTTGAATTTTTTGCTGAAACTCCCAAAGGACCCATGGAACAGATTGAGGATGTTAACGAATTAAGATTTATCGAACATGGTAAAAAACTTAAGATGGTTACTGTTGATGCACACTCTCTTTCTGTTGATACCCCAAAAGATTTAGAATATGTAATTTCTGTCGTTGAATCAAAATTATCTTCAGGAGAAATCACAATATGAGTAAGATTGAATTACTTGATTGTACTCTTCGTGATGGTGGGTATGTTAATAACTGGCTTTTCGGAAGAAGTACAATTAACAAGATCATCTCGAAAATATCCAAGTCTTCTATTGAAATTGTTGAATGCGGTTTTTTGAGAAGTGGTGCAAATGATAAAGATAAATCATTATTTAACTCTGTCACATCAATAAAAGATCATCTTCCTGAAGAATGCAGGAATACTATGTTTGTGGCTATGATAGCATATGGAGATATCTCTATCGGAGAAATATCCGAATGCGATGGGACATCCATAACAGGTATAAGACTGACATTTCATGAAAACCAGATCGAAGAAGCATTCGAATTCGCAAAACAATTGTTCGGCAAGGGCTACAAAGTATTCATCCAGCCTGTTGGTACAGCTTTTTATACTGATAAAATGCTGCTTGATCTTTTGGAAAAAGTAAACGAATTTGATCCGTATGCGTTTTACATTGTTGATACATTGGGCACAATGTATTCCAGTGATCTGTTAAGAATGTTTTATTTGATAGATAATAATTTGAATCAGAGTATTAAGTTAGGCTTTCATACTCACAATAATTTACAGCTATCCTTTTCAAATGCACAGCAGCTTATTGAAATAGATACAAAAAGGGAAATAATCATTGATTCGTCAATATTTGGCATGGGCAGGGGTGCGGGAAATCTCTGTACTGAGCTTATAACTCAATATATCAATGAAAATATTGAAGACAGATATAATTTGCTGCCTGTTCTGGAGGTAATGGATGAATATATCATGCCGATTTATTCCAAGCATAAATGGGGCTATTCGGCACCGTACTACATTGCAGCAATAAATAGCTGTCATCCTAATTATGCAACATATCTTATGAATCTCCAGACCTTATGTATAAGAGATATAAGCGCTGTAATAAAATCGATCCCTGATAAAAGCAGGCATTTATATGATGAAAAGCTGATAGAGAAACTTTATGTGGATTATCAACAGCATTATGTTGACGATTCGGCGCTTATAAATGAAATTACAGAGTATTGTAAGGATCGAAGCATACTTGTTCTTGCACCGGGGAAGACCTTAAGGACCTGCAAGGAGAAAATTGATGAATTTATCAAGACCAATCGGCCGATCGTATTTGCAGTTAATCATGTACCTGAAAACTTTGATTATGACAGAATATTTATCAGTAATATGAGAAGATTTAAGAGCATTGATGAGATGGAGCAGATATGTAAATCCAAAATGATCATTACATCAAATATACGGTCGGATAATACCGCAAATTGTGTTAATTATTCAAGCTACCTTAACGATGATGTTTTGATAACTGATAATTCAGGGCTTATGTTAATTAACATATTGAAAAAATGCGGAGTCGTTAAAATCGCACTTGCCGGATATGATGGATTTAATTTTTCGGAATCAGAAAACTTTTATGATTCAAAAATGATAAACAAGGTCGATCGGGCAAAATGTGAGGAGATTAACAGATCGACAATGAGATATTTTAATAAAATAAAAAAGTCTATAGATATTACATTCATTACCACAACATTATATGAGGATAATAATGAGCAGATATAAACTTGTGATTTTCGACCTTGATGGGACTATAGCGGACACGTCACCGGGAATATTCAACAGTGTCCGCTATGTACGGAAAATGATGGATCTATGTGATATAACAGAGGAACAGATGCGTTCACACGTTGGCCCCCCGATGGAGGAGTCTTACAGCAAAAATTTCGGACTTAGTGGGGATGCCCTGAGACAGGCTGTTGAATATCATAAAGAGTATGCCCTTAAGCAAGGCTATAAAGAGATAGAGATCTATCCCGGAATGTTTGAGCTTCTTAATGAGCTGAAGGATAATAATGTTAAAACTGCTATTGCCACACTGAAAGCAAATGAAACTGCTCAAAAGATCTTTATTGATACAAAGCTTAACGGTATGTTCGATTTTATTCTGGGTTCTGACACATCAGCTCCTATGACAAAGGCACAGATGATCGAAAGATGTGTTAAAGAATTCGGCGTTGAAAAATCAGAGTGTGTATTGATCGGCGACAGTAAATATGATGCAATAGGTGCTGAAGAAGCAGGTATTGATTTTATTGCAGTCACATATGGCTTTGGATTTAAAGAAGGCATGAGTATCGATTATCCCAATGTGGGTATTGCTTCGTCTTGTTTTAATATTATCGATCTTATCAGCTGAAAAGTCGGGTTTAGGTTGGAACGGTCTGCGTATCGGATCAAATATCAGAATACTTTCGGATCGTGTTGAAAATTTGCTCTTTTTGAATTTCTTTGCAGTTAGGAGTGTTATAAAAATGTATGATTATCTTGTAGTAGGATCTGGCCTGTACGGATCGATATTTGCTCATGAAGCAAAGGCAAAAGGAAAATCTGTACTTGTAATAGACAAACGGTCCAATGTTGGCGGAAATATCTATACCGAAAAGGTTGAAGGGATAAATGTACATAAATACGGGGCGCATATATTTCATACCAATAATAAAAGGGTATGGAATTATATAACAAAGTTTGCAGAATTCAACAGATTCACAAACAGCCCTGTTGCAAATTATAAGGGTGAGCTTTATTCATTACCTTTCAATATGTATACCTTCAACAAGATGTGGGGAGTAGTTACTCCCGAGGAAGCAATGGCAAAGATAAATGAGCAGCGTGCCGAGATATCAAGTGAGCCTCAGAACCTTGAAGAACAGGCAATTTCGCTTATCGGACGAGATATTTTTGAAAAACTTGTTAAGGGTTATACAGAAAAACAATGGGGCCGTAGATGTAAAGAACTGCCTGCGTTCATTATTAAACGACTTCCGGTAAGGCTTACATTTGATAATAACTATTTCAATGCACTGTATCAGGGGATTCCTGTCGGCGGATATACAAAGCTTATTGAAAAGCTTCTTGATGGTATAGAGGTTCGTTTGAACATGGATTACTTTGAAAATAAGCGAGAACTTGATAAGCTTGCAGACAAGGTCATTTATACCGGTCCCATAGATGCTTATTTTGATTATAAGCTCGGTACCCTTGAATACCGTTCTGTAAGATTTGAGAACGAGGTTCTGGACAAGACGAATTTTCAGGGGAATGCGGTAGTGAACTATACCGATTGTGAAACTCCCTGGACAAGAATTATCGAGCACAAATGGTTTGAATTTGGAAAGGATGAGAACGGAAATGACCTTCCTAAGACGGTCATCAGCCGTGAGTATAGCTCCGAATGGAAGCCCGATGACGAGCCTTATTATCCCGTCAATGACGAGAAAAACGGAAAATTGTATGCTGAGTATAAAAAGCTTGCAGATGTAGAAAGCAAGGTCATATTCGGCGGAAGGCTTGGCGAATACAAGTATTATGATATGGATCAGGTTATTGAGGCTGTGCTTGAAATGTGTGAAAGAGAGCTGATATGATAACAAAATTTTTTGATTTTGCATTATCTCCGGTTGATGATGTTTCTGAAAAGCTTTATTATCGTTCAGATGGATTTTCTTTGATGAAAGGCAGTTTGACGGCTGATAAAAAGGATTCGGTCATATCGTTTGATACGTACTTAAATTCTGTGCCGGTAAAAAAGCTTTTGGAATATACATCAGCCGAAAAAATCATTTTTCGTGTGAATGGCAAAAATATAAAAACTAATACTTATGCTCAGTGCGAAAATGAAGATTTTTTTCTTACAGAATCTACACATATAAATATGGAAGAAATTCCTAAGAATGCAGTGAGTATTTATCCTGTAATTACGGCAACAGATAATAATGCTGTTGTCAATGGAATATCAGTGTATATCGAAGGTGATAGACGAAGAATTTTCGCAGCACTGATAATCTGTACATATAGGCGTGAGGAATATGTTATTTCGAACGTAGACTATATTTCAAAGGAAATATTCCATAAGGAGCTTCCTATACAAATTATCGTTGTTGACAACGCAAAAACATTGGATAAGTCTGTCCTCCCGCAGGATGTGATCCTTATTTCAAATGAAAACACAGGAGGAAGCGGAGGCTTTGGCATAGGAATGAAAGTGGCTTCTGAAATGAAAAAATTCACACACTTTATTCTTATGGATGATGATGTGAAACTTGATTCGGTTTCGCTGCAGAAAATGCTAGGATTTTTAAACGTTACGGATGAAAAGTATGAAGACATCTGCATAAGTGGTTCTATGCTTTACATGAATGATTCTGTCAGACAATTTGAGTCGGGAGGATATTTTTCACCCGATGGTGAACAAAAGGGATATGGTCATTATCTTGATATGACCGAAAAAACTTGTCTGTACACAAATGAGCTTGAAAAGCGAATAAACTATGGCGGCTGGTGGTTCATGTGTATACCTATGAGGTATGCGGATGAGGGCAATTATCCGATGCCGTTTTTTATCAAATATGATGATGTTGAGTATTCACTCAGATGCGGTTTGAATATTATCACATTAAACGGAGTAAGTGTATGGCATGAACCATTTGAGTGGAAATACAATTCGTC
>JBJEQU010000285.1:0-8014 GCA_051881935.1 Porcipelethomonas sp.
TCTCCCCTCGGGTCTGCGGGAGGAGTATCATATTTCCAGGAAGAGCTGTAATGGATGTGGTCATCCTCCACTGACTGAAAGCCTTCATCCGTCATGACCGCCACACCGAATTTTATACTGTCAAATATAACATCTGTATTATTCTGAAACAGTGCAGAATAGTCCGGCAGTGCAACAATTCCCACGATTTTCAGAGTCTTTCCTGCCACGCTTAAACTGCCGCCCACAGACAGATCATTATTTTTTGCATAAACACGGTCCAGCGCTATCTCATTTTCCGACTCCGGCATTTCACCGCTTAAAAGATCAGCTCTGTTTACATCCTTTCTGTCAGCGAAAATACGCAGCGTACTGTCAAAATCATCTGTGTCCTTTTCCACATAAAAGTTTTCAAAGAGGCTCACGTTTTCATCTTCAATAGTATTTATCAGTTCACTATCCGCTTTTTGGGCAAGCTCGAAATTTCCGTCTTCCACATTGTATTTTTCAAAGCTCTGGTCATAAGCGGTTTTCAGACTTTCATCAGCAATAAGAAAACCCGAAACAATTCCGATAAGAGCTGTCATAAAAAGAAAAATTACAATGTATTTTCCTGCCTCATCCCTGATCTCCCTGAAAATTCTTCTGTTGAGAGGATTTTTCATATCATACCCTCCTTACCAGTCAAGCTCTGCCGCAGGCGTCTTTGTCTCGTTCAGGTAATTTTTTCTTATCATACCGTCACGCAGTTTTATGACCCTGTCTGCCATATTCTTGATCGCATCATTGTGAGTAACCATTACAACTGTGTTTCCGTACCGGCGGTTGACATCCTCGATAAGCTTTAATATTTCCTTGGAGGTATTGTAATCCAGTGCGCCGGTAGGCTCGTCACAGAGCAGTATATCCGGATTTTTCACAATGGCACGTCCGATAGCAGTTCTCTGCTGCTGACCGCCGGACAGCTGGTTCGGCAGCTTGTGCCTGTGTTCATAAAGTCCGAGGGTTTTCAGAAGTTCATCTACGTCGAGAGGGTCATCGCTTAAATATGCACCGACCTCAACATTCTCCTTTATATTCAGATTGGGTATCAGGTTATACATCTGAAAGATATAGCCCAGATGCTTGCGGCGGTAAAGTGTCAGTGCCTTTTCGTTCATATCCTCAATTTTTTCACCGTCTATCTGTATATATCCGCTGTCGGCACTGTCAATTCCGCCGATAATGTTCAGGAGGGTGGACTTTCCTGAGCCGGACGGTCCCAGCAGGACGCATATCTCACCCTTTTCTATTCCGGCGTCAATGCCTCTGAGCACCTCAACACGGCTTTCTCCTTCCCCGAAATGTTTTTTGATTCCACTGATTTCAAGAAACATAAATTTTCCTCCTGTCATATTACTGACATAACAATGTTATGTTTTTGTTATGCAAAATGCCGCACCATCGCACGGCATTATAAGCCTTTTGGTTATTCCGTTTCCGGAGACAGGATCAGCTCCAGCCAGCCCCTGACCAGATAATCCATTATTCTGCCCATGTAACGCAGCGCCTTGCCCTCATCCGTTTCATGAGTAAGCAGATGAATAAAAGCATCGATATTCATATGCGCCATCCAGTGAAGCATATAAGAACTGATATGCTTCCCCGGTGTCTGTTCCGATATCTGCTCTGCCATAGCTCTGTAACCCTGTTCCATCATCTCCACTATCTCATCAACGCAGTTTTCAAACGCCGTACCCTGTGACTTTGTCAGCAGCAGCAGAAAAGCGTCCCGGTTTGCATAAAGATGATGTATAAGCAGCTGAACCAGCTGTTCATGATCCCCTGCTGTATGGGTATAGGCATCCGATCCGGACAAAAGCTGTGTGTCCTCGGCAAAATGCGTCTGCATTATATCCATAAGTTCCCGGAGAGGAGGATCCACGATCGAACGAAACAGATCCTCCTTGTCCCTGAAGAAGAAATACAGTGCCCCTGTGGTCACACCGGCATCAGCACAGATCTTCCGCAGTGATGCCCCGGCATAGCCCTTTTCCATAAACTCTGTTTTTGCACTGGCAGTCAGCTTTTCCTTAGTCTCACGGTCGGCTCCCATATTCTCACCTCATCAGGATAACATCGTTACGTAACACTGTTATTTTAACATACTTACCGTGATTTGTCAAGCTTTTTTTTTAATATGTAACAACTTCTTTAAAATTTAGTTAGCCATGGATAACCAATAAATTTATTATACTCCTGCTCTGCCTGACTGTCAAGGAAATTTGAATTTTTTTAAGGCAATACCGCATAATTATTGTCGTACAGATGCGCAGTCAGATTTTTTGTCAGATTGCATAAAAAGCTCGCAGGCATACTGGCGTATGTCAAGAGATTTTTGTGTGATATGACGGAAAATCTGCAAGCAGATGTGCGGCAAAGACGACAGCCGTTAATTGTGCGGTGTTGCCTTAAAAGTACTTGACAAAATCTGAAGCGTATGTTATACTATGGCTATAGTTAGCCGCAGCTAATCATGAAATCATTTCCCAACTGATGATTCCGGCTATTTCAGCGGCTGTTTTTTAATGCATCAAGTTAGCTATAGCTAATCAAAAGGAGTATTATATGTCAAAATCAGAGTGTATGCAATTTGAAAAAAAGCTTGCTTTTCTCACAGCGCCATCCCTGCTGGGAATAAAATGTGCCAGCCTGATATCTCTGAGCAGTACAGAACATGACCTGCCTGCACAGATGAAAAAATTCAATGACAAGGCAGCAGCAAAAGGATTAAAGCTGAGGACACTGTGTACCTGTCATGACCGTACACTGATACTGCTTTACAACGAGGTTCTTCTGGAACGTCAGCTGGCTGGGGCGGAACAGGCGGCAATTTTAGAGCGGTACGGTTACCGTGGAACACAGCCGCTGGATGAAAGACTGGACAGACTGGCGGAAAGGATCCGGCAGGAGCCGCAGTTTCCCCATGAGATCGGTATATTTCTCGGTTATCCTGCGGAGGATGTCACGGGGTTTATGGAAAACAAAGGGGAAAATTATAAGCTCTGCGGCTACTGGAAGGTATACGGCAACGCAGACAAGGCAAGACGTACCTTCGCAAATTATGACAAGTGCAGAAATTTTCTGTGCAATAAATTAAATCAGGGTTATGATATATATCAGGCTCTGAAAATTTCCTGAGGAGGTAATCATCATGAAAACAGCAGTGATCTATTGGAGCGGAACAGGAAACACGGAGCAGATGGCGGCAGCCGTTGCAGAAGGCGCCGGTGCAGAGCTTTTTGAGGTTTCCGGTTTCAGCGGTAATCTTTCAGATTATGACAGGGTCGCATTCGGCTGCCCGGCAATGGGTGCCGAGATACTTGAAGAGGATTCATTTGAACCTTTTTTCACTGGTATTGAAAGCACGCTGAACGGAAAAACCATTGCACTGTTCGGTTCCTACGGCTGGGGAGACGGACAGTGGATGCGTGACTGGGAAGAACGTGTAAGATCAGACGGTGCAGTGCTCTTAAACGGAGAGGGGCTTATTGTAAACGAAGCGCCTTCCGATGATGACCTGGAACTGTGCAAGGCACTTGGTGCAAAGCTTGCCGGATAAATATATATTGTAGAAAAGCCTAAATTTCAGGCAAATCAGGGGACGCTTTCACTTGCAAAGCGTCCCCTCTTACAAAACAGTCCACTATAAGATTTCTCCGACAAGCTGAATTTTTTTCAGTTTTCATTATTTCTTTCCGACACGTTTACTCTTAACGCCGAACACTGCAATTGCAAGCAGAGCCAGGCTTCCGACCGACATTGCAAGAAATGTCATGTTCAGTCCGTGTATCTGGGCGTCACCCCCGTATGAAGCAGCTGAATTATCTGCAACAAAGGTCATGATACCAACGAATACTGCTGAACCTATCGCACCGGCAATGGTTCTCAGCGATGTCAGAAGCGCAGTGGCATGGGCGGTGTTATTTTTGCCGACCCCGTTTGTTCCCCATGTAACGACAGGCATCATCAGACAGCCGATGGAAACACAGCGTACTGTATTGTATGCAGCAGCCAGCCATACAGGCGTCTGCATACCGATAAATACCATCCCGATATTGCTCAGTAGCATACATACCGCACCGGTTACAAACAACAGTTTCATACCGACCTTGTCATATATTTTCCCTGCAAACGGACTGATAATTGCCATGACCAGGGAACCCGGAAGTGCCACCAGTCCGGAGATAGTAGCTGAATATCCCATTATCGTCTGAACGTAAAGCGGCAGAATAATCGAAGAACCCATCATAACGAGATAAAGCAGCATACTTCCCAGCACACTGAACATATACTCCCTGTTTTTCAGTATTCTCAGTTCAAGGAACGGCTCACTTAGATACAGCTGACGGAACACGAACAGTACAGCTGCCACAACTCCTATGGCAAGCATGAGCAGCACCTGAACGCTGACAAAAGGATGACTTCCAAGATTGCCTACACCTAATGTGATGCCCCCGAAGGCAAAGGCGCTGATAACAAATGAAAGAACATCAAATTTCTTTTTCAACGTATCAAGAACATTATCAAATGTCACAAGTGAAAATACAAACGAAATGAGCATAATTACGATGGACGCATAAAAAATCATCCTCCAGCCGTATGTATCGACCAGTATTCCTGCCAGAGTCGGGGCAATTACCGGAGCAGCGCCCACTGACAAGCCGTACCAGCCCATGGCACTTCCCCGTTTTTCTTCCGGGAAGATGGACAGGATAATAACCTGAGCCAGTGAGGTGAGGATACCGTTTCCGCATGCCTGCAGTACTCTGCCGCACATCAGAACAATAAAATTCGGAGCAATGACCGACGAGATCAAACCCAGAATAACGGCTGTTATCGCCGCCAGATACAGCTTTCGTGTCGGAACCCTGTTGATGAGAAACGCTGTAAGCGGCATGATAACTCCCATGGCAAGAGAGTATCCGCTTGTAAGCCACTGCCCTGCCGTCACGCTTACCCCGAAATCCTCTATCATGCTCGGCAGGGCTGTTGTCAGAGCCGTTGCAAGCATGGACGTAGCAATACAGGTTATAATAATATTGATGAAAATAAGTGTTCGCTTTTTATTTGTGATTTTGACCGCATTACCCATTGTTACGATCTCCTTTCTGCTTATTTTTCAGAAAATTTGCCAGTTCATTCTGAAGCTCCACATACAGAGCAGCCTTTTCTTCTCCCAGTGTTTCAAAGAAATTTATGACCTCCCGGTTGAAGGCTTCTTCCTGTTCTCCGTGAAGCTTCTTTCCGGCAGGAAGCAGGCTTACTACAACATTTCTGTTATTTTCAGGATGCTTTTCCCTTGCCACCAGATTTTTACGCTCCATCTTGTTCAGCAGTGCAGCTATACGTGCTGTACTGACATGCAGTGCTTCGCTAAGCTCTGTCGGAGTTGCCCTGTCATCATGATTTGCAAGGCAGCTCAGCAAAAGACTCTCTCCCCTGTTTATATCAGTCATCTTCGTGTAATCCGAGTTCATCATCATGCCTTTGTTGATCTCAGCTAACTGACGAGCCAGTTCAAAATACGTCATCTTTGCCTCCTTTTGCTAACCGTGTTAGTTTTATAAAAATAAAAAATCGGGTAAAAGCTAACCCGGTTAGTATAATAGCACAAAAATCCTCTTTTGTCAAGAGGAAGAAGCAGAATATGACAGAAATCTATTACGGAAAAATACAGTCCCATTACGGGCAGGCATTGCCTGCCGTCTTATTTTCAGGGACTGCAATCTTCAGTTATAATCCTCCGCTCCGGCGCAGATCGGATATATTTCTGTCCGGATCGGCATATTCCATTATGCACTCATCAAGGGATCTGCCCCCTGCCAGTTCCTCAGCCAGCTGCTTTGCAGGACTCAGGAGATGTTCTGCCCGGAAATATAACGGCTCCAGGTAAACCTCCTCACCAGATCCCCTGCTGCGAAGTCCGTCATCTGCCAGATTCAGAACACGGATAAGCAACTTTGACAGATCCTTCCTGTCAACAAAATCCGGAAGCTCCCTGCGACTGAACAGATCACGCAGTTCTCCAACGCTGTACCCCTTCTGATATATCACAGTGTCCTGCTCCAGCAGCCGGGTCAGTGGATGCAGATTTTCCATAAGTCCTGCATGGAACGCTGCCGAACTCATGATCTCACCCACAGGCTGCATGCACACGCTGCGAAATTCCACAGTTCCACGGTAGGTCAGATCCTCAGACTTGAATGAACGCAGATACTCCAGATCAGAGGGCTGCGGTCTGAATTTAATTTCCTGATAGCCTTTTCCGTCATAGTATTCACCGGTAATATATTCCGATGCAAAATATTTCCGCAGGGGCGTCGGTGCAAAATTAATATATTTTCCGTCCCGTTCCACGCAATACATGCTCATTGACGCAAAATAATATACCAGTTCATCCACGGAATGGATCTCCGCTGCGTATCCGTCCACATTATGCTGATTGAAGCCATGAAGTCCGTATCTCCAGAAATAATCCCGGTTTATGAAATAATCAGGACGTCCCTCCCATGGAGAATTTGCAAAAAGGACTGCTTTCAGCGGTTCAAGCTTTGAAAAAGTATTAATAGCCTCCGGGAGCATCTCCTCCTCCACGTCCAGCTGCACCTGGGACGCACAGGAAAACATCGCATAATCCGGCACATGGTGAAACGGGATCACATCCCCGTACTTTACATAGGAGGACAGATGACGAAACAGCATACGATAACGCTCACTTGGGATCGGGACGCTGTTATTGAGTTCATGATACGGATTGGTTCCCATTCCTGTCAGCGTATAATTAAAAGGTTCAAGGAATTTTTCTATAAAATCATAATAGTCACGGAACCGTTTTTCGAGAATATGAATATCCCTTTCAATGCCGAATGACAGTTCCAGCGTGTTGTAGCTGCAGTCATAAGAGAGTCCGTCTCCGTTTTTCTCTGACTGGGCAAAATATATATTTCCGTCATAGTCACGGCGTACATCCTGAAAATCAAAATTGCTGATAAATGCCCCGGTCAGACGGTGAACGACCGAAAAATCAACCGCCGCCCTGTTCCTGTTTACGATTGGGAATTCAAATTCGATACCAACATATTTTTTTCTTTTCCGCTTGGTAGGGGAAATGTATTTGCTCCTGATCGCTTCATATAATTCTGTTGCTGTCATACTTACCAATTCCTTTTCCTGTCAGATCAGCGCCATCCGCCGGCACATGCCTGATGCGTTTTAGTCACGATTTCCTTTTTCGCTTATTTCCGTTTCCGGAAATGAAATACCGCTTTATCTTCAAATAAATTGCATAGTCTTATACTAAATCTTTTCCCGAATTTTGTCAATATAAAATGCAATACTAATTTTCTATTTCAAGCTATCACCAAAATCTATATGTGTCCGCAAAAAAGCTGTACATGTCCTCACGTTGAAAATCCGGCATACTGCGTCATATACAGGTTATAGTATTCGCCCTTTCGGGACAGTAATTCGTCATGGCTGCCGCTTTCCACTATCTCCCCATGATCCATGACGACAATAAGGTCGGCGTCACGTATTGTAGACAGACGATGAGCAATAATGATGCTGGTGCGGTTCTGCATAACTATCTGCATTGCGTCCTGAATAGCCTTTTCTGTTCGGGTATCCACATTCGATGTTGCCTCGTCAAGAATCAGTATCTTCGGGTCAGCGGCGAAAGCACGGGCTATGGCAAGAAGCTGTCTCTGTCCCTGACTGATATTTTCACCGGAACCCTTCAGCACGGTATCATACCCCCGAGGGAGCATGCGCAGCAGTTCCTGACACCGGCTCATCTCAACTGCCTTTTCCAGCTGCTCCTGCGTAATATTTTCATTGCCGTATTTCAGGTTATCCCGGACTGTACCGCTGAACAGTATCGTATCCTGCAATACAATGGCAATATTTCTGCGCAGACTCTCCCGTGAAACGCTCTGAATATTCTGACGGTTTATAAGTATTTCTCCGCTGTCAATGTCGTAAAAACGCATGAGCA
>JBJEQU010000286.1:0-33488 GCA_051881935.1 Porcipelethomonas sp.
GTCAAAGGAAGTGAATCCCTCCGGCTTGTCTATACAGATAATACCATTTAACATAGGTTCAGTCCCTTTGACACAGCGTCAATGATCTTCTTTTTGACCTCGCCGAGACTTCCATGCAGCAGACAGCCTGCCGCCTTTATATGTCCGCCTCCGCCGAGCAGTGCACAGATATCGGAAACATTTGCGTCGTTTGCAGAGCGCATTGATATTTTGTAGCTGTTTTCATCACGCTGCTTTATGGTCACGCCTACCTCCACGCCTTCAGCCTGAAGCGGAATGCCTGCAATACCCTCAAGCTCTGATGAGTCAACCCCCATTTTTTCCAGTATATCACTGGTAACGCATATCATAGTACACTTTCCGTCAAGATAATATTCCATCTGTTCCACAGCCATAGACTCCATTTTAAGCCTGCCGGGACTTTTTATATCAAACATTTCACGGTTTATCTTAGCATAGTTTACAGGACATTTCCTTTTAAGCTCTGCCACGATTTCATGGCATCTCGCAGTGGTGTTTTCATACCGGAAGCATCCTGTATCAGTTGCTATGCCGGTATAAATGCACTTTGTTATCCTTTCATCCGGCTCTATTCCCATAAGCTTTACAAGCTCATATACTACCTCACATGCAGCAGAGGCATCGGGACGCACGAGTGTGTTTTTAGCGTATCCCGTATTTGAAATATGATGATCTATGCACAGATCAACATTTTTTCCGTAAACACTCCCGTATTTTCCCAGAAGCTTTTCATCTGCTACATCAGCGGCGATAATAATATCCGGCTCAAATTCCTCATCAACATATTCTTCACGCATAAAACCATATCTTTTTGGTATATCATCTGAACATATGACCCTCGCCTTCTTTCCCATACCCTTTAACATATAATAAAGTGCAGTTCCCGAACCGACGCAGTCACCGTCGGGACTCTGATGGATAAGGATATAGGCACTTTTGCAGTTTCTGAGTATATCTGCCGCAGCATTAAAATCTATATTCATAAATTACAGTCCTTTGAGAGTTTCATTAATTTCCGCACTATGCTCTATTGAGTCATCGGCAATAAATTTCAGTTCGGGACTTTTTCTCATAGGAAGCCTGTGGAAAAGCTCCCTTCTGATAAATCCCGATGCAGAGGTAAGTCCCCTGACCGATTCTCTTGCCTTCTCAATTCCTTCGAAGCAGGAAACGTAAACCTTACAGTGCGAAAGATCATTTGAAAGGTCTACCCTTACAATTGTTGTAAATTCTGCTATTCTCGGGTCCTTCAGCTCACGCATAATTGCAGTAAGCTCTCTTTTTACATCCTCTCCCATTCGTCCTGCTTTAAAGCTTGCCATAACAATCTCCATTCTGCCGCTGAAGCACCGGTTCAGACAGAGCAGAAATTTTCCCAGCGGCACGGGGAAATTTCCCTTATTCTTTCATCCTGGAAAATCTTTCCGGAAGAGAAAGCTGTCTGACCGAAATTTAAATCAAGACTACTAAGCCTATAACTCTATTCTGTGTATTCTTCCATAATAAATCCCTCAAATATATCGCCTTCCTTGATGTCAGCGAACTTTTCAAGTCCGATACCGCATTCAAAGTTCTTTGCAACTTCCTTTGCATCGTCCTTGAATCTCCTGAGAGAATCTATTTTGTCCTCAGCGATAACTATGCCGTCACGGACAACCCTGATACCGCAGTTTCTTGTGATCTTGCCGTCAATTACATATGAACCGGCAACAGTACCAACGCTTGAGATCTTGAAGACCTGTCTTACCTCAGCCTTGCCGATAACGACCTCCCTGAACTTAGGCGCAAGCATTCCCTTCATTGCTGTAGTGATCTCTTCGATAGCGTCGTAGATAACCCTGTAGAGTCTTATATCAACGCCGTCACGCTTTGCGATTTCCTCGGCAACAGAGCTCGGACGCACGTTAAATCCGACAATAATGGCATTTGACGCAGCTGCAAGCATAACATCGCTTTCTGATACTGCACCTACACCGCCGTGAATGACCTTTACTCTCACTTCGTCATTTGTAAGCTTTTCAAGGGACTGCCTTACTGCTTCAACAGAACCCTGAACATCCGCCTTTACAATAATCGGAAGCTCCTTGACCTCGCCTTCTGCTATCTGGCTGAACAGGTTATCAAGAGTAACCTTCTGTACAGATTTGAACTGTTCCTGCTTGGCTTCATGCTTTCTCTGTTCAACAAGTTCCTTTGCAAGCTTTTCATCTTCAACAGCATTGAATGTATCACCTGCACTCGGGACTTCCGCAAGACCTGTTATCTCGACCGGAACAGAAGGACCAGCCTTGGCAATTTTCCTGCCCTGATAATCAGTCATGACTCTTACCTTGCCCACAGCTGTACCGGCAATAATAACATCACCTGTATTGAGGGTACCGTTCTGTACAAGAAGCGTTGCCACCGGACCTCTTCCCTTGTCAAGTCTTGCTTCGATAACTGCACCCTTTGCAAGTCTGTCAGGATTAGCCTTGAGTTCCTTCATCTCAGCAATAAGGAGGACGTCCTCAAGAAGCTCATCAATACCCTCGCCTGTCTTTGCAGATACCGGAACGCACATTATGTCGCCGCCCCATTCTTCAACTACAAGACCATGCTCTGTAAGCTCGGTTTTTACCTTTTCAATATTAGCGCCTTCCTTATCCATCTTGTTTACTGCAACCACGATGGAAACTCCCGCAGCCTTTGCATGGTTTATGGATTCTATTGTCTGTGGCATGATACCATCATCCGCCGCAACAACAAGGATGGCTATATCCGTAACATCAGCGCCTCTCGCTCTCATTGATGTAAAGGCTTCATGTCCCGGTGTATCGAGGAATGTAATAAGCTTATCCTGAACCTTGACCTGATAAGCACCGATATGCTGGGTAATACCTCCGGCTTCGGATGCTGTAACATTTGAATGTCTTATTCTGTCAAGAAGTGAAGTTTTACCATGGTCAACGTGTCCCATAACAACAACGACCGGACTTCTCTCCTCTGTATTTGCGCTGTCGTCCTCGCTGTCATCGATAAGGCGTTCCTCAATAGTAATGATAACTTCCTTTTCGACCTTTGCGCCCATTTCATCGGCAACCAGAGCGGCAGTATCAAAGTCGATAACCTCATTGATAGTTGCCATAACACCGAGTCCCATAAGCTTTTTGATAACATCAGTAGCCGTCGCCTTGAGTCTTGTAGCAAGCTCGCCGACAGTTATTTCATCAGGGATCATGACTTTAAGCTGCTGTTTCCTTGCTCTTTCAAGTTCAAGTCTGCGGAGCTTGTCGGCTTCGGTTTCCCTCTTGTTTGAGAATTTATTTTTATTTCTCTGAGCCGACTTCTGATTTATCTTCTGTTTCTTTGAGGAATAATTATCCTTATGCTTGTTTGCAGGAGCGATCTGTTCATATCTTTCATTGTATTTATCAAGATTTATATATGAACCTCTCGTATCTACTGTTCGTCTGTTTGAACCCAGAGAGCTGTCTTCCGTTGTAGTTTCAACAGTCATGGACATTGTTGTGCCAAGCTTTGTTTTTTCACTGTGCTTCTGAGGCTTTGGTTCATTCTTTTTTGCCTTTTTCTGAACAGGCTTTTCAGGTCTTTTGAATCTGTCCGCCTTATCCAGTTTTTCAGACTTTTTGACCGCAGCTTCAGCAGGCTTGTTTTCCTCCTGTTTAATGACAGGTTTTTCCGCTGCTTTCGGGGCATTCTTTTCTTTAGGTTTCTTATCAGCCTTTGTTTTGGTTTCTGCTTTGGCTTCTGCCTTTGCAGCAGTCTTCTTTGCCGGTTTTTTCTTTTCCGCCGGCTGTTCAGGCTTCTCTTCCGGAATTTTTTCTTCGGGCTTTGCGTTCTTGGACTCGAAATAAGCGTTAAAGCTGTCCACCTGATTATTCTGTGAATAGTATTCAAGGATATAATTCATTTCAGCTTCTGAAAGCACCGTAGTATTTTTTCTTTTAACGGTATCATACTTTTCAAGCAGGTCTATAAGCTCCTGATTGTCAAGCTTTAAGTCCTTTGCAGCCTCTGCAAGTTTTGTTTTCTTCATAGGCGAAAAACCTCCTGTTAATTTTTTCTAAGTACGCGGTTTTGCTCGCCGCTTAAAATTGTTTTATTCATCTCTTTTTTTCATGCTTCTGGGAACTGTTGCCTTTACGGGTGTTCCAAGCTCTCTGAATCTGTTGGCAAATCCTCTGTCTGCAACACCTGCAACAACTACCTCCTTGCCAAGGGCAGTAAACATATCCGCAGATACCAGATCGACCTTTATGATTTCAGTCTGTGTATTATTGCAGAAAAATTTCACTTCCTTGAGAGTTTTCAGTGAAACATCGTCAGTTACAAGAACGCAGGAAATATTGCCCTGAAGGGCGGCAGCCTTTACTGCATCAAATCCCATCACAACTCTTCCGGACTTCCGGCAGATCGTGAGCAGATTAATGGTCTTTTGCTGTGAGTTCATGTTCCATCTCCTCGTAAACTTCATTTTCTATTTTACAGGATAAGCTCTTCTCAAAGCGTCTTGCCTTCCTTGCACTCTGAAAGCACTCTGTATTTTTACAGATATAAGCTCCTCTGCCGGATTTTTTGCCGGTAAAATCAAGAGAAATTTCTCCCTCTGACGATTTTACTACTCTTATCATGTCTTTTTTAGGCTTCATTTCATTACAGCCAAGACACATTCTCATAGGAATTTTTCTTGTTTTCATAAGCATTCACCTCAGGAAAGTAATTTATTCCTCTTCTTTCCCCTCATCGGCTTCCCCTGATGCCTCATTTATTTTATCGTTGATTTTCAGATTTATATCAAGCTCAGGCTTAATATCGATTTTATATCCTGTCAGCTTTGCTGCAAGCTTTGCATTCTGACCTCTGTTGCCAATTGCCAGGGATAACTGGTCGTTGGGTACAGTTACGCAGCATTCCTTCGTTTCTCCCTCTGCGATCTGGACATTAAGAACCTTTGCAGGCGCCAGGGCTCTTGCAACAAATTCTGCCGGATCTTCACTGTAAATGATGATATCGATCTTCTCGCCGCGAAGCTCATCGACAATTGCCTGTATTCTTGATCTCTTCGGACCTATGCATGCACCTACCGGATCAACGTTCTCATCTCTTGAGCAGACAGCGATCTTTGTTCTTGCTCCGGCTTCTCTCGAAATAGATTTGATCTCAACAATTCCGTCATATATTTCCGGAACCTCAATTTCAAAAAGTCTCTTGACAAGATCCCTGTGTGCCCTTGAAATTTTAATAATAGGCTTTTTTGTCTTGTTTACGATACCTGTTATATAGACCTTGACCTTGTCGCCCTCTTTGAATTTTTCTCCGGGTATCTGTTCATTTCTGAAAAGATAAAGCTCCGTTTTGTCATAGATGACTGTAACTGTACCGCTTCCCGGTTCAACCTGTGAAACAGTAACTGTTATGCATTCATTTTCCTTGTCCTGGAACTGATTCAGTACATTTTCACGGTTGATCTCTCTCAGGTCACCCTTTATCGACTGCTTTGCAGACTGTGCAGCAGCTCTTCCGAACTTTGCCGCATCAAGAGGCCATTCGAGAGTATCTCCCACGAACGTATCCGGCTTTATAGTCCTTGCCTCATCAATGTTTATTTCATTATAATCGATTGGTTCATCGTCAATAACTGTCTTGATAATAAACATATCAAATTTTTTTGTTTCCGGATCAATATCAACCCTGATGTTATCCTCAGCGTAAGGGTAAGCTTTCTTGATTGCTTTCAACAAAGCCGACTTGACCTTTTCCACAATAATTTCAGTTTCCACGCTGTTTTCGCTCCCGAGAAGCGAAAGTGCTTCAAAAAAACCGTTGTTCATTTTTTTAAATCCTTCCTTTATTATAAATATTCATTAAAATCTTCATAGAGTCTTACCCCCGCAATATCCGAAAGAGGAATTTCTCTTGTATTTTCATCGGGATCACCCACAGGAAATGACAGCCTGAGTTTTTCCTTATCAAAGTCGGAAAGCCTTGCTGTAAAATCCTTTATACCGTCAAGAGGTCTGAATAGCTTTATATTTACAAGCTTCCCCAGGGAGGCTTTAAAATGAGTTTCTCTTATAAGCTCCCTTTCAATCCCGGCTGAACCCACCTCAAGAAAATAACTCTGAGATATAGGGTCTTTTTCATCGAGAAGGTCACTGAGAGGACGGCTTACAGCCTCACAATCATCAATATTGACCCCATCTTCCCTGTCGATAAATACTCTGAGATACCATGAAGCTCCTTCTTTTTCGAATCTCACATCCCATATCTCGCTGCCGCATTCGTCGGCAATGGGTTTTGCAAGGTCGAAAACAATCTGTTCAGTACTCCCGAATTTCTTCATTTTCATACAGCAATCTCTCCTATCCTGAGCTGACACTCCCATATACATAAGAAAGACCGGAGTTTTCCGGTCTTTAGCTTAATCTATCATACTTTTTATATTATAGCACATTTAAAAATAAAAATCAAGGGTTTTTATAAAAAAATCCAAAAAACTCCCCAAAAAAGGAGGTGTCAGACTGAATCGATAGATTCACTTGCAATTTCGGTTATAATAGAGGACACCCGCCGTTTTCACGGCGGGCTTTTTATGAAAAAACGATTAAAAAGAGTTAAGCTTATTTAATTATCCTTACTCTGATGATACCATCAACGCCTTGCATCTTTTCAGCAACAGCATCGCTTACATCACCAGCAATATCAAGCATTGTATACGCATAATCTTTCTTGCTTGCGTTAACCATGTTCTCAATATTAAGTCCTGCATCTCCGCAGGCGGATGTAATCTTGGCAATCACATTGGGGATATTCTTATGAAGGAGACAAACCTTTGTGCCTGTTGCATTCATAATAGCATTAGGGAAGTTTACACTGTTCTTGATGTTTCCGTTTTCGATATAGTCAATAAGTTCATCTGCTGCCATAACTGCACAGTTATCTTCACTTTCCGGAGTAGAAGCACCAAGGTGCGGAAGAACAATGACATTTTCAACGCCCAGAACTGTATCATCAGCAAAGTCTGTTACATACTTTGCTACCTTTCCGTCAGCAATAGCCTTTACAACAGCTTCACTGTTTACAAGCTCTCCCCGGGCAAGATTTATAATTCTTACGCCGTCCTTCATAATGTCTATCTGTTCCTTATCGATAGTATTCTTAGTGTCAGGAGTATATGGAACGTGAAGTGAAATATAGTCACTGTCAGCGTAAATGTCATTGATATCTGTTGTAACCTTAACTCTCGGGTCAAGATGTAAAGCAGCGTTTACTGAAAGGTAAGGGTCAAATCCTATAACCTTCATTCCAAGACCAACTGCTGCATTGGCAATCTTTCCGCCGATCGCACCAAGACCGATGATACCAAGTGTCTTGCCGTAAATTTCAGGACCTGCAAACTTAGACTTGCCGCCTTCAACTGTCTTCGGTGCATCCGGTGTACCTTTAAGTGATGCCGCCCACGCTGCTGCTTCAGTGATTTTTCTTGATGCAAGAAGCAGTGCACAGATAGCAAGCTCCTTAACAGCATTTGAGTTTGCACCCGGTGTATTGAAAACCACAATACCCTGTTCAGCGCACTTGTCAACAGGTATGTTGTTTACACCTGCGCCAGCTCTTGCAATAGCAAGGAGATTCGGCTCAAATGTCATGTCATGCATCTTTGCTGAACGAACCATTATTGCGTCAGGACTTGAAACCTGGTCGCCGACTGTATATTTTTTGCTGTCAAATCTGCTTGTTCCGACAGCGGCAATTTTATTTAATGTCTGAATATTGTACATTGTAAGTTACCCACTTTCAATATTTTTATAGGGAGATCAGGCGTTCTCAGCCTCAAACTTCTTCATGAACTCTACGAGCTTTTCAACGCCCTCGATAGGCATCGCATTGTAGATAGAAGCTCTCATGCCGCCTACTGTTCTGTGTCCCTTGAGGTTTTCAAAGCCTGCTGCCTTAGCTTCCTTTACAAATTTAGCGTCAAGCTCCTCGTTTCCTGTAACAAACGGGACATTCATAAGTGAACGATCCTTCTTTTCAACAGTACCCTTGAAAAGCTTGCTGCTGTCAAGGAAATCATAAAGGATAGCAGCCTTCTTTTCGTTATGCTTCTTCATAGCCTCAAGGCCGCCCATTTTCTTGATCCACTTGAACACCTTGCCGCAGATATAAATGCCGTAGCACGGAGGTGTATTGTAAAGAGAATCAGCGTCAGCCTGCGTTTTCCACTTGAGCATTGTAGGTGTTCCCTCAAGAACATCATCTCTTATAAGGTCTTCACGGATAATAGCAATAACAACACCTGCCGGACCGATATTCTTCTGAACACCGCCGTAGATAACACCGTACTTTGTAACGTCAACAGGTTCTGAGAGGAAGCATGACGAAACGTCAGCTACAAGATCCTTGCCCTTTGTGTTCGGCAGTTCCCAGTACTTAGTACCGTAAATAGTATTGTTTTCGCAAATATAAACATAGTCCGCATCATCCGGGATATCAAGATCTGAACAATCCGGAATATATGAGAATGTCTTGTCAGCTGATGAAGCAACCGCAACTGCATCCCCGTATTTCTGAGCTTCCTGGTAAGCCTTCTTAGCCCACTGTCCTGTGATTATGTAAGCAGCCTTCTTGTTCTTCATAAGATTCATAGGAACTGCTGCGAACTGCTGTGAAGCACCGCCCTGAAGGAAGAGAACCTTATAGTTGTCAGGAATATTCATAAGCTCACGGATATCCTTTTCAGCTTCCTTGATGATCTCATCATATGCCTTTGAACGATGACTCATTTCCATTACGGACATACCTGTACCCTTATAGTCCAGCATTTCATCTGCTGCTTCTCTGAGCACTTCCTCTGGAAGTACAGCAGGACCAGCACTGAAGTTATATACTCTGCCCATTGTTTTAAAACCTCCGATAGCAATATTTTATTATGGAACTTACGTCCCTGATATTTCATACCTACTTATTATACCATTTTATAACATATAAGTCAATGGCTTTTTAATTTGTTTTATAAAGTTATGTGAATATCATCCAAAAAATGAGTTGTATATTTATACGTATACACCCATTCCGGCGTATTTTTTCGCATAATTATCTTTTATGATAGCTTCTGAAATCAAAATGAATGATTTCAGTAATAAAACTGAGCATTTCAGAGGATGACTGAATAAGCTCTATAATAGTTTCCGTATCGATATCAAAAGGTACGTCGGCAGGGTATCTTGTTTCTATGTAGTAGTGGTTGAGAAGAGTACTCTTTTCAAGCCACTTTTCAAAGTGATAGTCCGTCTGTGCAGCCTGCTTGCACAGCCATGTCAGGTTATGACCATCATACAGATGGTGTTTCTTGAAAAGGAGATATCCTTTCAGTGCCTTTTCTATACATTGCTGACAGTGGAAGGCTGCGCTGTTAAAACAGCGTTCCTCACTCAGCAGGGTTTTTGCAACAATGAGATCAAGATTTGCATAGTACATCCAGTCAAAATATCTCCGGCTGTCAGTGTCACGATATCCTCTACCCATAAAGCACCGTCCCTGAATTATTTATTTTCCATGCAAAGGTACCGATCTCACCTTTCAATTCGTCAAACTCTTTTTCGCTGTAGATAACAAGGTCGTAAGGAAGCTCACTGTCAATATTAAAATAAAGTCTGCCAGCAAGCTCGGAAGTACTCTTTATGCTGTTATCCACGATAAGTCCGAATTTAAAGCTTGTCAGCTCACCCATGGTATCGACCTTAACGCTTATAAGGTAAATTTTCTTTATTTCCCTGCAGCTGTCAAGCAGCTTTTTTTCAAGTTCCTTTACATAAGGATTATCTTTCATATTGATCCTTCCTCCATTCTGGTGTATTCAACATGTTTTTAATTAAATATGTATATTCCGTCAGTGCAATTAAAAATATAAATTGTCTGTCCGGAATATGTAAATTGACTGCCTCCTGATTCAGCTGTAAAATCAAGTGTTGCAAATTTGGCATCATTTACAGTTTCTTCAAAGGTTTTATCGCTGCCGTTTTCCTCATAAACCGAATTCATAAGATCTATTATTTCGTCAATTTCAAGGTCATCATTTCTTCCGCCGCCGTTCACAGCCTCGATATATGTATATTCAAATTCATCGCCGAGAGAAGAAACTGTTTCCTGATAAATATTCTCTAAAAAATTATCAATAGTCTGACCACTGTTTTTTTCCAGATATGTCACATAGGGTTCCGACTGGGTCTTTTTAAACAGTTCAACGTCATTCAACTGGACAGCATTGTAATAATCCACAACAACTCTCATCTCATCATCAGTAAAATAACGTCCGTCGTAGCAGATTTTAATATCTGTATCTGCAAGCTGACGCATAGTCGCACCGTATTCAAGGTCTTCCATAGCTACATTCAGCTCATCATCACTGCTGCATGAACACATAGACACCACAGACAGCACAGCACACACGGCAGCAGATATAAATTTCTTCATAAAAAATCCTTTACGCCGCTTTTCCGGCAGGCGGCAGCCAAAACTCCTTTTCTTAACAATAACACAAATTCTGTCTTATGTCAATGTTTCTTTCATAAAAACTATTGAAAATTTATTATAAATATAGTATAATTTACTTGTAGAGTTTATTTTATTTTTGTGAATAATATTAATGGAGGAAATATGCCAAGATTTTTTCTCGAAAATATAGACCTTAGCCGGCCTGTCATAACCGGTGAGGATGCAAAGCACATCGGTCGCTCGCTGAGGATGAAGCCCGGACAGCCCCTTACAGTATGCTCCTGCGGAAAAGACTATTTCTGTGAAATTGACAGCATTACAGCAGACACTGTATACCTTAAAATTAAAGACAGTAAGCTGTGTTCCGCCGAGCCTACTGTTGAAATAACTCTTTTTCAGGCAGTGCCGAAGCAGGACAAGCTGGAACACATTATACAAAAATCAGTTGAGCTTGGTATCACCAAAATAGTTCCTGTAATAACAATGAGATGTGTTTCAAGGCCTGACAAAAAGGATTTCAGCAAGAAGCTTGCAAGACTTAATAAAATTGCCCTTGAGGCTGCAAAGCAGTCCGGCAGGGGCATTATTCCCGAAGTCACAGATATTATTTCCTTTGACACGGCGATAGAACAGATGAAATGTCATGAATGTCCTGTGATACTCTATGAGGAGGGCGGAGTGAGATTTTCGGAAATAGATGCAGAAAACAAAAAAAGCTTTGCATTATTTGTGGGCAGCGAGGGAGGATTTGATGAATCTGAGGCACAGAAGGCTGTGAAGTCAGGGATCACTCCTGTATGGCTCGGCGAAAGAATACTCCGGTGTGAAACAGCACCCCTTGCTGCATTGTCAATTTTAATGTTTATTACCAAAAATTTGTAAATTACCTATTGAAATTTATTGATAAGTATGATATAATATAGTCATGGTTGACAAACTTATGACTTTTGGACGAATATGGATATTATAGTTTGTCATTATTTTGATAATGTGTTGATACCCTTAGAACGCCTGTAAATATGGTGCCGCAGACCGGGGCAATTTATTCTGCGGAGAAAAGAGGAATACAAATGAAAAAAGGTTTGTTATTAGGAATAGCTGCTGGTGTTGCAGCTGTAGCCGGTGCAGTTCTCTACTTCAAGAAAAAACAGGACGAGTGCTGCTGTGATGACGACGACATGAATGCTGATCTGGAATGCGATAGCTGCTGCGGTGACTGCTGCGATTATGACGACACTAATGGTATCCCGGCTGAAAAGGCTGAGGAGAGCATGATAGTTACTGATGCATGCGTTGCCTGCGCAAGTACAGAAGATGAAGCTCTCAGCGCAGCCGGTGACGATTCTGATCCGGAAGAATTATAATATTAAAGAATAATTATAATACCTCTTACTCATGACGGACGCCGAAATGGCGTCCGCCTTTTTTATTTTATGGTGACAAAACAGCCATCGATTGTTATATTATATATGACAGCTGTCAATGAATAATTTCGGGAGGTTTTGAAGTGAATGAAAAAAAGATGATAAAACAGATTCGGAAAAAGGATACCGCAGCTTTTGAAAAACTGATTGATGTTTATTACGCATATGTGGGAACGGTTATTTACAATATTATCGGAACAAGCATGACAAATGAAGATATAGAGGAGGTTGCTTCCGATGTCTTTGTGGAGGTATGGAATAATGCTGAAAAACTCAGGAACGGGAAATTAAAAGCCTTTATCGGGGCAGTCGCAAGAAACCTTGCAAGAAATAAGCTCCGTGAGCTGAGAGAGGATATTTCTGCTGACGAAAATGAATATCTTCTGTTTGACGATAATTTTAAAACTGAAATCGACCGCAGTGAAAAAGCTGAAATTATAAATGAGGCTTTAAGCTGTCTGTCTGAAAACGAACGCAGCATATTCATAAGATTTTATTACTTAGGAGAGACTACCGGAATTATTGCCGATGAACTCGGTATCACTGTTACTAAAGTAACAAGCTGTCTTTCCAGAGGACGCAGAAAAATGAAAAAGCATCTGGATCAGAAGAATATTACAATGTAAGGAGGATTTTTTATGAAAAAAGATTTTTTTGAATTAATGAAAAATTATGACCCTGAGAGAAATGCTGAAATAAACCTCTCCCCTGACAGAATAAAGGAAAAATCTCTGAAAAAAATCAATGCAAAGCCCCAGAGGAGAAAAATACATTTCACAAAAAAATTTGCAGTTATCGCTGCGGCGGCAGCCGTTTTCCTTACAGCCGGCTTCACTGTTCTTGCCTATGAATTCGGGGTATTTGACAAGGCTGTAAGCTTCTTTGAAAATAAAAATGCTGCAGACACTGTAAATCTCAATGAAACAGACAGAAACATTATCAACGAAAATCTTAAAGAAAATTCCATTATTGTTGAATCAAACGAAACAACTATCCAGCTTACCGGCAGTATGTATGACGAAAACATGGCTTACTTCTTCTTTAAGCTTACAGCTCCCGAAGGAACTGTTCTCGACAGCGAAACATATGATTTTAAAGAAAATACAATAGTTTATGACAAGAAGCACTATGGAGGAGCAGGCTGGTGTCTTGTATTTGACGATGACGATCTCACAGACAATATCACCTATTTCACTCTGAAAATGAACTGCAACGGCTTTTCTGTTCAGGATTGTTATGAGATTAATTTAAGCAATCTTTATGTTTATTCATATTTTCAGTCCGACAATCCGGCAGACGATAAAATAATACTCAGAGGTCAGTGGACAATCCCTCTGGAAACTGGCGAACCGGTAGAAGCAATTGAACTTTGCAAAGAACCTTCAACAGTAAAACTTGGAAATAAATCTGCTGATATTTCAGGTATGATGCTCTCTCCTTTAAGTCTTACCTTAACATCATCTAATGAATTATACCTTGGAAATACCAACATCGGCGCTATGGATAAAATAATAATATCCAATAACTATAAAGACGCAATGTTATACGGAGTTGAGATCTTTATAAAAATGAAAAATGGAAGCATATATACCGATATTAATATGGGCGGCGGTGGAAACGCCGAAGGAAACGGACTTTATACAGATATATATTATTTTGACAAGCCTATTGATATTGATAATGTTGAAAGTGTTGTTATCGGGGATTGTGAGTTTAAAGTAGAATAAAGTTTAACCGCTGCATTGTTCCTATGAACTTTGCAGCGGTTTTTTAGTATATTTTAGTATTATTTAACTTTTTTTGCAATATCATCAAGAAGTTTTAAAAGAAGCTGATCCGAAGTCATTGAGCCTAAGTCACCCTCACGTCTTGAACGGACAGAAACTGTCTTTTCCTCAACTTCCTTATCGCCGATCGTCAGCATGATCGGCAGTTTTTCAACAGTTGCGGAACGGATCTTGTATCCTACCTTTTCAGCTCTGTCATCAATGGTGATTCTGATACCTGCTGCTTCAAACTTATCCTTTATCTCATTGCAGTAATCAAGATGTCTGTCAGCAACAGGGATAATTCTCACCTGCTCCGGAGAGATCCACAGCGGAAGTGCTCCTGCAAAATGCTCTATCATGTATGCAAGAGTACGTTCATAGCAGCCGAGGGATGTTCTGTGGATAATATAAGGTCTTCTCCTGCTGCCGTCTACATCAACATACTCCATGCCGAATCTTTCAGCAAGAAGCATATCTATCTGTATAGTTACAATAGTGTCTTCCTTGCCGTAAACATTCTTATACTGAATGTCCAGCTTAGGTCCGTAGAATGCGGCTTCGTCGATACCAATCGTATAGTCAACGCCAAGCTTGTCGAGTATTCTGCCCATAATAGTCTGTGCTTCGTCCCACTGTTCCTTTGTACCCTCGTACTTGTTTTTCGGATTTGCAGGATCCCACTGTGAAAATCTGAATGTACAGTCTTCAAGCATTCCCACGGTATCAAGCATATACTTGGCAAGTTCAAGACAATCCTTAAACTCTTCTTCAAGCTGCTCAGGACGCAGAATAAGATGTCCCTCAGAAATTGTGAACTGTCTTACACGGATAAGACCATGCATCTCTCCGCTGTCCTCTTTTCTGAAAAGGGTCGAAGTTTCACCAAGACGCATTGGAAGGTCACGATATGAGCGCTGTCTGTTTAAAAATACCTGATACTGAAACGGACATGTCATAGGACGCAGTGCAAAGCATTCCTTTGTCTCATCATAGGGGTCACCCAGAATAAACATACCGTCAAGATAGTGGTCCCAGTGTCCTGAAATTTTATAAAATTCTCTCTTTGCCATAAATGGAGTCTTTGTAAGCAGATAGCCGTGCTTCTGCTCCACATCCTCGACCCATCTCTGAAGAAGCTGGATAACTCTTGCACCTTTTGGAAGGATTATGGGAAGTCCCTGTCCTACAACATCTACTGTTGTAAAATATTCAAGCTCTCTGCCAAGCTTATTGTGGTCACGCATTTTTGCATCCTCAAGCTTTTTAAGATGCTCTTCAAGCTGGGATGCCTTCGGAAATGCCACTGCGTAAACACGGGACAGCATTTTGTTCTTTTCCGAACCTCTCCAGTATGCACCTGTACATGAAAGAAGCTTGATTGCTTTTACCGGTGCAGTTGTCATAAGGTGTGGACCTGCGCAGAGGTCGGAAAATTCACCCTGTTTATAGAATGAGATAGGTTCACCTTTTTCGGCATGCTCCTGACAAAGTTCAACCTTGTAAATCTCTCCCTGTTCCTCAAGGGCCTTTATAGCATCCTCCGGAGACATTGTATAGCTTTCAAGCGGAATGCCTTCCTTTACGATTTTTTTCATTTCAGCTTCTATCTTTTCAAGCTCCTCAGCAGTAAACGGCTTTTCAAGATCAAAGTCATAGTAAAATCCGCTGTCAATTGCCGGACCGATAGCAAGCTTTGTATTCGGATAAAGTCTCTTTACAGCCTGTGCAAGAATGTGGGAAGCTGTATGCCAGAATGTCTTCTTACCCTCAATAGAATCAAAGGTCATTACTTCAAATTCACAGTCGGATTCAATGACAGTTCTGAGGTCCTTTACCTCTCCGTTGATCTTTACACAGCATGCTGCCTTGTAAAGTCCTGCCCCGATTCCTTTGATGATATCAGCCGCAGAAGCTGCTGATCCGATCTCACGGATACTTCCGTCTTTGAGTGTTAATTTAATCATTTTTTATTCCTCCATAACAATGTTTACCAAAACAAAACGCCCCTCAGGACGCAAGATCCCAAGGGGCGATAATAACCGCTGTTCCACCCTTTTTTTGCAAATTTCACCTGCAGCAGCAGGCAAAACTGCCTCAAAGATGCTCTGTAACGGGAGCTGCCGCCGGGTATTAACCGGTCTCAGAAGGCGGTGTATTTAAGATCTGTTTTAATTCCGCTTACAGCCGATGACGGAATTTCTCTGAAAAAACATACGAAATTAAATCTTCCTTCTTCAGCAATTTCAATTATATTATTTCATAAGGATATGTTATCACGAATTCACCGTTTTGTCAAGTACTTTTTTTCAGCACTACGCCGCCGTGGGTCTTTTAATAAAAACCGATGATTTTTTCATCTCTTTGATTTTCACAGCATATGTTATAACAACTACTACATCTGCCAGTATCCATGCAACAGGACTTGACATTGCGGCAGCAGTAAAACCAATAGTCGAAACAAATCCGATGGCAACAGCCGCCCTTGCAATAAGCTCACTTACACCGGCAAGCATCGGCAGGAGACTGTATCCCATTCCCTGAATGGAGTTGCGGAATAAAAACAGCACTCCAAGGAACGGATAAAACAGACCGTTCACCCTGAGAAAATATGCAGAAAGTGCCTCAATTTTTTCCACAGAAGCAATATCCGTAGTCTGCTTGTCGATAAACAGTGAAGTGAGAACACCGCCTAAAAGGCAGACTGCTAAACATGCGGCAGCGCAGTATATCATCTGGATAACAAGACTTTGTTTTATGCCTTTTGTAATTCTGTCAAATTTTCCGGCACCCTTATTCTGTCCGCAGTAGGTCGCCATTGTTATACCGAGACTTTCCATAGGACCCATAGCAACAGTCTGGATCTTTGTTGCGGCGGTTATCGCTGCAACAGACTGTGTTCCCAGAGTATTTACAGCAGACTGGAGAATGATAGAGCCTACAGCTGTAATCGAAAACTGGAGTGCCATAGGATATCCGTTTGATGAGAGACCAGCAGCATGCTTAAGACTGAATTTCAGTTCATCTTTTTCAAATCTCAGAATTTCATAATTCTTTATCATATATATAAGACAGAGAACTGCGGAAATTGCCTGGGAAATTACCGTTGCAAGGGCTGCCCCGAAAACTCCCATCTGAAATACAATAATAAACAGAAGGTCAAGACCTATATTCAAAAATGAAGATATAACAAGAAATACAAGAGGAGATCTGCTGTCCCCCAATGCCCTCAGAATACCCGAAAGCAGATTATAGAAAATTGTCGCACTTATACCTGCAAAGGTCACTATGATATAATCGTATGCGTCATTGAATATTTCCTCAGGAGTATTCATGATCCTTAATATAGGATCTGTCAGGGACGTGGTGAGAATTGTAAGTATGACCGCAGTCGCGGCACTTAAATAAACAGAATTTGCGATGTATTTTCTCATGCTTTTGTAGTTGCCTGCACCGAACTGCTGGGCAACAGGAATTGAAAAACCGCTGCATACCCCAAGGGCAAAGCCTATAACAAGAAAGCTGATAGCACCGGTCGAACCGACACCGGCAAGGGCATTGACTCCGACGTATTTCCCCACAATTACAGTATCGACCATACTGTAAAGCTGCTGAAATACATTGCCAAGAACCATTGGTATTGCAAAACTCAGAATAAGCTTATAAGGTTTTCCGGAGGTCATTTCAGTTGTTTTTGACATATCTATCAATCCTTTCTTGCCAATTGCGGCATTTTATGTTAGAATCTGTATAGGCGTACCGGACAGAGAGGCGCCCGGTGCCGCCAAAACAGAACCTGCAATAGAAAAAATTATTGCCTTAAATTATAATGGTATATATGAATGTGGTGATGTCATGGAAGAATATACACACGAACAGATACGCTATGCACAGGATACCGGAATGGTTTTAAGTGTAGGAGAATTTTCAGGCGGATTTACCGCCAGACACTGGCATAACGGATTTGAGATTCTCTACGTAACCAATGGTGAATTACTTCTTAGAGTAGGGGAAAGAGACTATATCCTCCGCCCCGGAGGCTTTGCCGTTATCAACTGCAAAACCGTCCATTCAGCCAGTGGAAGGAATCACTGCCGGAATCTGCTGCTCCAGATCCCATTTGAGACCATTCAGAAAAATATCCCCGATATTGACAGGATAATGATAAGATGTATCTGTAAGGATGAACAATCCGCAACAGGCAGCTTTGCCGATATAAAAAATATTCTCGACAAGCTTGAAAACCTGTATGTATCAGAACACGACTGCGGATATCTTCTTCGCCTTAACAGTCTTGTCTATGAAATTCTGTACCAGCTTGTTATGAAATTCAAAACAGGAGCTGATCCTGATGTGAAACGAAAGACCGAACGAAACATTCAAAGACTTGGTATCGTCCTCCAGTATGTCAGGCAGCATTATTCTGAAAATATATCCCTGTCGGATGCAGCGTCAATGGTGGCGCTCAACCGTGAGTATTTTGCTAGATTCTTCAAAAAATACATGGGCATGACATTTATGGAATATGTTTTCGCTGTCCGTATTGAACGTGCATATTATGATATTGTCAACACAGACTATCCGCTGAAGGATATTGCAGCACGATACGGCTTTGAAAAAAATTACGGTTTCTTCACAAGGAAATTCCGTGAACAATACGGCTGTAATCCGCAGAAAATACGTGAACAAGGCGGAAAACAATGACCGCAGCCTCATTTCATATCCTACTCAGTATAACAGCAATTCTGTACGATTTCAATATCACATTCTGACATATATGATATCTTATATTGACTTTTTTCATCTGTACGTAAATATACTGCAAGTCATATTAAAATTTTATTTTTCTTATTTTCCCGGATGATATTCAAAGTTGAAAAAAATCATATTATTTCAAATTATACAAATTAATATAGGATTCTTTGTCTAAAACTGCATTAAATCACCTGAAACCTTGACACATTGCACAAAATAGGTTATAATATCTGTAATCCGTATTTTGAAATTCAGGAAGAATTGACTAATATTAATTTCCTTTATTTTGATAAAAATACAAATTCTAACGGCGGAGGAATCATCGGATGGATAAAAAGCTTAAGGAGCTTGAAGAGCAGCAGCGCCGTCTGCTTAAAGAAATGAAAAGGGAACACCATTCTGATAAGTCGTCATCCGGAAGTCTTCTTCAGTTTCTGATCGGCCTTATTGTTATGAGTATCGGACTGTTCTGGATATTTCAGTCGGTCCATGTTTCTTCCGGTTTCGATTCGTTTTACCATATAGGAGGATGGTCGGTTCCCAATGGCACTGTCATTATTCCCCTTCTGATAGGCATTGTAATGCTGTTTGTAATGGAAAAGAAGGTTTATGGCTGGATCGTAACCGCAATAGGTGCAGCAATAATACTGGCGACGATAATCACAAGCGTAAGACTTTACTTTAACGGCGGTAATCTGTTCAATTATATTCTGATGTTCGGGTTTACTGTTGTTGGAGGCGGTCTTGTTTTAAAAAATTTATTCAAGAAGTAACGGAGGTATTTTAAAATGGGTATTTTTTCAAGAATCGGCGATATTTTTAAGTCAAATGTTAATGATCTTATTGACAAAGCCGAAGATCCGGAAAAGATGGTAAAGCAGATCATCATCGATATGCAAAAGGAACTTAACAATTCTACCCAGGCTCTCGGAAAGGCAATGGCTGCTGAGAGAACTGCTAAAAACCAGTATGACGCTGCTGCTGCAAAGTCTGCTGAATGGGAAAACAAAGCCAAAACCGCCCTTGCTTCGGGAGATGAGGCTCTTGCCAAGAAGGCGCTTGAAAATAAAGTCAAGGCTGACAAGGATACAGAACAGTACAAGGAAATGTATGATACCATTTCAAATCAGACAGAGGCTGTAAGAACACAGGTTGAGGTTTTAAAATCCAAGCTGAATGAAGCCAAGAGCCGTCAGGCTATGCTTATTGCCCGTTCGCAGATGGCTGATACTCAGAAGAGTATTGCAAAATCCACCGGCGGATTTGATTCAAGCAGTGCTTCTGAAAAATTCGACAGAATGGAACAGAAGATCATGACAAAGGAAGCTGAAGCACAGGCTTTTACTGAGCTTGCTGCGGAAAACAGTATTGACAGCAATGATGATACTGTCAAGCAGTTTGAAAAGCTTGAAACAGATTCCAAGGTGGATTCTGAACTTGAAAGACTCAAAGCTGAAATGGGACTGTAAAAATCCATGTTTAAAGCATAAATATGATGACAAAAATATGAAGGAGAAATATATGGAAGAGAACAAAAAGACAAACCTGAAAATCTTCATCCCAATTCTTGCGGTACTTATCTGCATGATTTCCTCAGTTGCTTATATCGTTTTCAGAATGAGCAGCAACAGAGTTTATGAGGAAAAATGGAAAGACTATGACGAATGCGGAATCTGACCCCATATAAAAATTTTTCGAGGCATTTCTTTAAAAAGAAATGCCTCGGGTTTTTTTATCCGCTGTAAACATCTATTTTTCAATTTCAAATTCAATATCACCGCTGTCTGTAATGATCTCACATTTTCCCCCTGTAACTGATTGCGGCACATTGACATCACCGCTTGAGGTATCCGTTATAAATATCTTTTCTGTGAGAGTTGTACCGCTGACATCACCGCTTGACGTTTTTATCCATAAAGAATCTGCATCACAGTTATACATCCGTACTTCCCCGCTAATGCTCTCTGTTTTTATATTTCCTGAAGCTAAGCATCCGGAAAATGTTATATCACCGCTCGAGCTTTCAGCTGAAATATTCTTCCCATTAAAATCTGTTATTTTCATTTCTCCGCTTGTCGTTTCTGCGGTCAGTTCAGTGCCGGAATTTACACACTCTATCTTTATATCTCCGCTGGATGTTTTTGTGCTGAGCTTTCCGGGGGATGTATTGCTGACAGTCAGATCTCCGCTGTTAGCTTCAACAGACAGAGCATTATTTACATCTGCCGAAAATTTTACATCTCCGCTGGAACTTTTTATTACCGCATCATCAAATGTAAATCCACCAGGTATTTCAACATTGCCGCTGATATTTTCAATTCTGAGTGTCTTATACTCATTTTTCGGAAGGTAAACAGTTACCTCCATATCATTCCAGCATATGTTCATTATATTGTCATACCACTTACTAATGTCCTCTCTTTCGATTTTCAATGTATTATCCATAACCTCAACAGAATGATATATCCTGTCACTTTCATAACATACCACCTTACAGAAATTCTCATCCGAAGGGCGCAGCCTTACATTACATTCAGCCCCTTCAACAGAAATATTGTCAAAAGCCTGGTCAACCGTATACGTATTGGTTCCGAGGGTTACTGTATTTATTTTTTTAATGTCAAAATCCATAGCAAACAATGCTCCGAAAGAAATAACGGCACCGGCTGCTATCAATGAAGCAGCAGTTATCATTGCAGTCTTTTTTGATTTTTTCATCATGCCTCCCCCTTTCGAATAAAACAGGATTTGATTCCAAGAAGAATCTCCCTGCTTAAAATTACAATGCCTCTGGTTATCTTATTGAAGCCAAACAGCATAAATACGGATAAACCTGCAAAAATAAGTCCTGCACCTAGGAATAATATTCCCTGTTCAATGCGTCCGGTAAACATGTATGTGACAAATGTAAATATACTCCCTGCTGCACCTGCCGCAAAGGAAAATAAAACTGAATACAGTATAACAACAGCAGACCATATCAGAATATATCCCGATAAAACAATGACTGCAGCGGCTAAAAGCACAGGTACCCATACAGGTGACGTCGAAAAAATCAGAACTTTTTCCCACATTTTTAACTTTTGCTTTGGTGCAACCTTCGCCCTTACTAATCTGGGAAGCGGTATTTCCATAAGTATCTGTGAGGCAATTTTTTCCGGTGAACCTACTGCATCAACTGCTTCCTCCTCCACCGCTCCATCCTCAATACGGTCTTCTATCATTTCACTGTAATAATCTATTGATCTTTCAATATCCTCCTGCGGCAGACCGGACAGACTGTCACGGAGCATATCAAGAAATTCCTGTTTATTCATTATCTGTATCCTCCCTTGTTATAAAATTATAAATTGCCATGATCTCTTTCCACTCCTCCTTAAATTCCTCAATACGCCTGAGTCCCAGCGGAGTTATATGATAATATTTGCGGAGTCTGCCATTATGCTCTGCTTTCCTCACTGTTAAATATTCTGCTGACTCAAGCCGCCTGAGAATCGGGTATAAGGTGGATTCGGATATATCTATGTGTGGTTTCATGTCTTTAATGATCTGATATCCGTACGAGTCTTCATTTTTTATTGCAGCAAGAACACATATATCCAGAAGTCCACGTTTAAGCTGAATATCCATTTTATACCTCCCTTCGTATAATACTATATCATACATAGTATTTCTTGTCAATATTTATTTATCTTTTCACTGATTTTTTCATCTATGTACTTGACATAGTGTCGTTTTTTTTATATAATTAAAGAAATAGATACTTTTAATGTAGTACAAATTCATCTGCAATTCTGTGTTCAGAAATTACAGATGTTTCGCCTCCAGATAATTTAAGAGGCAGAATGGAGATTTATATGAAAACAAAAAAAATGTTAGCTATGCTGTCGGCACTTACCCTTATGACAGCAGCATTTACAGCATGCGAAAATGACGAAAACTCATCCTCGGAAGCCGAAATCATTGAAACATCTGCTGAATCGTCAGAGCCGGAAAGCAGTTCTGCTGAAGGCAGCACGATTTATTTCATGTCGGATTATGACTTAAACCCATCCGGCGGTGAGAGCAGAAGTATTGCTCTGACACTTTTTGAGGACGTTTACGGCGGAAGAATACAGTGGGTGCCTACGACACGCAATACTATGTACGATGACCTTTCAAAGGCAGTTCTCGGCGGTGAAAAGGTAGATATGTTCCCTTATATGGAAAATGCGGTTCCTTATGGTGTTTCTCAGGATCTGTTCCAGCCCCTTGACGATTACATAGATTTAAACAGTGAAGAGTGGACAGGAATAAAGGGACTTGCCGACAAAATGGCATACGGCGGCAAGCATTATGCAGTCCCCACGGAGATCCTCGACCCTACTGTCCTTATCTACAGTAGAACTGCTGTGGCAAATTTAGGATTTGATGATCCATACACCCTTTACAAGGAAGGCAAATGGACCTGGGATACATTTGTTGAAATGATGAAAGCTTTCGATGGAACAGGCTGTGCAGGCTTTGTAGGTCAGGGTATTATGCAGTCCTCCGGTCAGACCTATGTAAATTATGACGGTACTGCTTTCACAAGCAATCTTGACAATGAAGCTCTTACAAGTGCAGGTACTGTTGTAGAGCAGATAAGCGGTGCTATGCATGACTCCAGCTTCTATGACACTCTTGATGACAGTATACTTTTCCTTGGCATGGGTTCGTGGGCTATTCCGCAGTCAAATGCTGCAAATCCGGACGGAGATGTTTTCTTCGTACCGTTCCCATCTGCTGACGGAAGCGGCAGCGTCGTTACAGCGGATATCAATTCGAAAATGCTTGTAAAAAATTCAGATAACGGCAAAGCAGTTGCAACCTATCTTGCATGCGAAAGGGCTGCCGCAACAGAGGAAAAATATGTATCTGCGCGCAAAACTTCCGCAATAAACAATGGCTTTACTGATGAGCAGTACAGCTTCCTCGAGGAATTGAAAAATCCTGATAATGTAATGTTTGATTTTTCCTACGGAATGAGCAGTGCACTTTCATGGGAAGCATCTGACTATGCAGCAAGAGGTGCAATAAATAATATTAACGACGCTCTCCTTGCCGGATATTCAGCAGCTCCTTCTTCCTGGACAGAAATCCGTGATTCATTTAAAAATGTAATAGACGAAGAAATTTCCAAATATAATTAATATACGGGACGGCACTGCACAATTAACGGCTAATGCCTTTACTGTACATCTGAGCTACAATGATTTGCAGTATTGACATAATTTTTAACGGAGGGATTTGTTATGAGAATAGAAATAAAGGGTACTCCAATGCCCGTTGCTATCTGCTATCTTTCAGATGGGGAATCAATTATAACAGAAAAGGGTGCTATGAGCTGGATGACGCCTAATCTTGAAATGCAGACTTCAGGCGGCGGCATCGGAAGCATGATGTCCAGGGCATTTTCCGGTGAATCTATGTTCAGAAATATTTATACATCTCATGGAGAAGGGATGCTTGCAATGGCTTCATCCTTTCCTGGGGAAATTATTGAGGTTGATGTTGCAAACAGCAACATAGTTGCCCAGAAAAGAGCTTTTCTTGCCAGCGAGCCGACAGTGGAAACGAGTATTTTCTTCCAGAAAAAACTCGGTGCCGGTTTCTTCGGTGGAGAAGGCTTTATCATGCAGAAATTTTCCGGTAAGGGAAAAGTTCTTCTTGAGCTTGACGGTTCAATAATGTCCTATACGCTTGGTGCAGGCGAATCCATGATGATCGATACAGGAAATCTTGCTCTGATGGAAGAAACATGTTCTATAGAAATTGAAAAGGTCAAGGGAGCAAAAAATAAATTTCTCGGCGGAGAAGGACTTTTTAATACTAAAGTTACAGGTCCGGGCAAGATCTGGCTTCAGACTATGCCGGCTGATGTTATGGCTCAGGCTATATCGCCGTTCTTATCCACTGCAAAATAAAATATATTTTTATGATAGTGAGAACCGGAAGATTTTAACTTCCGGTTCCTTTTTTTGCATTGATTATTTTATACCCAGTCAATTTGATTTTTTCACACTTCAAGACATGTTATTTTACTTATATTTCCAATTATTATTTTCATTGTCATGCAAATAATAGAATCAGAATATTATCATAGTTTTAAAGAGAGGAGAAAATCATGCTTAAAAAATCAGGCAGAAGTACATTCACATTTGAAAAAAGTCCGTCAATTTTAGGCTATGCGTCAATAGTCGGTGAAAAAGAAGGAGAAGGTCCTCTTGGCGGATGCTTTGATGTTGTGGAAAAGGACAGTCACTTCGGCAAGGAAACATGGGAACAGGCAGAAAGTGAAATGCTTGGTAAAACGGTAAAGCTTGCTATAAAAAAATCAGGACTGACTGAAAAGGATATTAACTGTATTTTTTCCGGTGACCTTATCAATCAATGTCTCAGTACAACATACGGGCTCAGAGATCTGCAAATCCCTTTTCTTGGAATTTACGGTGCATGCTCAACAATGGCAGAAGGTCTGCTGCTGGCATCATGCTTTGCGGCAAGCGCTGAAGGAAAATTTGCGGCGGCCACATCCTCCCATTTTTCAACTGCTGAACGTCAGTTCCGCTTTCCCCTGTCATACGGCGAACAGCGTACACCAAGTGCACAATGGACATGTACCGCCTCAGGTTCAGTGGTGGTTTCCTCAAAGGGAACAGCCCCCTTTGTCCATGCAGTGTCAATAGGTGAAATAGTGGATCTGGGTGTAACTGACGCAAACAACATGGGGGCAGCAATGGCTCCGGCTGCCGCTTCCACCATAAAAAATTATCTTACCGATACCGGATATTCACCGGAAGATTTTGACGTTATTGTAACCGGAGACCTGGGAACAGTAGGCAGCAAGCTTCTTATAGAACTGCTCTCAAGAGATGGTATTGATATATCATCACAGCACAAGGACTGCGGTGCAATGATATTTGACATCAAGGAACAGGATGTACATGCCGGTGGTTCAGGTTGCGGATGCTCTGCAAGTGTTCTCTGCGGATATTTTCTTCCCAGACTGCAGTCAGGTGAAATACAGAATATGCTTTTTGCCGCAACAGGGGCTCTTCTCTCACCTGCCGCTACGCAGCAGGGCGAATCCATCCCTTCCATCTCACATCTTGTTCATCTCAGTCACAGTGCCGCAAAATAATTGAAAATAAGGAGTGAAATACAATGGAATATATATGGGCATTTCTGGTCGGAGGATTACTCTGTGCAATCGGTCAGCTGCTGATAGACTATACAAAACTCACACCTGCAAGAATACTTACCTCCTATGTTGTTGCAGGAGTCATACTTTCGGCAGTAAAGATTTACAAGCCTCTTGCTGATTTTGCCGGCGGAGGTGCAACTGTCCCCCTGACAGGATTCGGACATCTCCTTGCCCAGGGCGTTGAAAAGGCAGTAGATGAAAAAGGCTTTCTCGGAGTTTTTACCGGAGGACTTACAAGTGCGGCAGGAGGAATTACAGCTGCTCTCGTTGCCGGACTTATTGTTGCACTTATTTTTAAACAGAAGGATAAATAAACTGACAGGGTGCTTTTGATTTTTCAAAGGCACTCTTTTTGTACTAATCCCCTATCGTTCTGTTGAAAGGAGTTTTCTGATAGCAACGCAAAGTAACTAAATGATAGCGGAGAAGATTTCAACAGGGTGATACAGGATTAAGGAAGCACTGATTAAATCTGGTACGCAGATTTAATCAGTGCTTCCTTAATATTGCTTTTGAAAGTTGATTGTGATATAATGAACTTATGGAAACAGTTGGGAGTTTATTTAATGAAATCAAAGAATAAATCTTTCAGAATAATAAAGCGGCATTTATACTATATTGCCTTTTCATCGTTCAGAACTGGTAGTAATAAATCTTCATTAATAAATTCAAAATATGGAGGTCACAATGAAAAAAATCAAAAAAGCTATGTGTGCAGTTATTTCAGCTGCAAATCTTCTTGCACTCAGCACACCTGTTATCAGTACCTGTGCTGCAGAGTATCCTGCAGCCAGTTCTTCCATTACTCAGGAAACTGAAAGTTTCTATAACGTATGGAAGAAAAATTATCTCCTGGAAAATCCATACTCAAGTGATGAAAAGCAATATTATGTATGGCACAGCGGTCAGAAATACTCTGATAACAATAAGGAGGTTCCTGTATCAGTTTCGGAAGCCACAGGATACGGCATGCTGATTTCAGCATGCATGGCAGATTATGATGAAGATGCTCATGAAATTTATGACGGACTTTATAATTTTTATAAAGCTCACACAAGTGAAGCAGGGCCGAACCTTATGGCATGGCAGCAAAGTGACAACGGAAAGGGACTGATAGATACATCAGGTGCAAATTCAGCTTCAGATGCAGATCTGGACATTGCGTATTCACTTCTTATCGCCGACAGCGTATGGGGAAGCGAAGGACAGATCAATTATAAACAGTCGGCAATAAATGTGATCAATGATATAATGGAATACGAAGTGAATAAAACCGACTGGCTCATTCAGCTTGGGGACTGGGTATCACTTTCGGAACCTGATGATGAGTATTTTAATATGATAAGGACATCCGATTTCATGGTACAGTATATGCCTGTATTTGCTGAAGTAACGGGTGATGACCGCTGGATGCAGGTTTATGAAAGCACATATGATATCATTAATAAATTTTTAGAAAAATATGGAACAGGTACTCTCCCTGACTTTATAGTTAAAGATGACAGTACTGGTGAATACGTTCCCTCCCCTCCCAATCTTCTGGAAGGTGAAAATGATGGTAATTACTCATACAATGCCTGCCGTGATCCATGGAGAATATGTATGGATTATCTCATAAACGGCAATACAGATGCACTGAATTATGCAGATACAATAAACAAATTCATCAAAAATTCAACCAAGAATATTCCAAGCAAAATAGCAGCGGGTTATACCCCGTATGGTATTCAGACCGTCAGTTACAGTGATCTGGCATTTACTGCTCCATTCTTAATTGCAGCGGCGTGTGAGGAAGACAGTGAGTGGCATGATGCAGTGAGACAGTATGTTTTAAATTATCCTGCAAACTTCTATTACGGGGACTCCATAAAGATGCTGTGTCTTATATCCGATGACGGAGGATGGATAGTTCCGGGATCATCTGAGGATGTTTATGGAGATGTTAATTCAGACGGCGTTTTTGATTTATCAGATATTATAGCCCTCCAGAAATGGCTTGTCAAATCCGATTCATCAATTGATGAAGACAAAGCCGACGTAAATCAGGATAATACAATCAATATTTATGATTCCTGCCAACTTAAGAGAAGTATTCTGAATTCTGATATGTAATAATTTTTCACTCCCCTGTTTATGAACAGGGGAAAATTTTTATACGTAAAACAAACTGCCGCAGATTTTTTACACTGCGGCAGTTACTGTTATTCTTATCTTTATTTAATCACATCTGTTCCCATGAACGGTCTTAACGCTTCAGGAATTGTAACGCTTCCATCGGCATTCTGGAAATTCTCAAGTATTGCAGCGACTGTCCTTCCCACTGCGACACCTGAACCATTGAGAGTATGAACAAACTGTGCCTTATCCTTAGGATTGTTCTTATATCTTATTGCAGCTCTTCTTGCCTGATAGTCCTCAAAGTTTGAACAGCTTGATATTTCAACGTACCTGTTATAAGAAGGCATCCATACCTCTATATCATAAGTTTTGGCACTTGAAAATCCGATATCACCTGTGGAGAGGGCAACAACTCTGTAAGGAAGTCCGAGTCCCTGGAGTACTCTTTCAGCATCATTTGTAAGCTTTTCAAGTTCCTCATAGGAATTTTCAGGCTTTACGAATTTTACAAGTTCCACCTTATTGAACTGGTGCTGACGGATAAGCCCCCTCTGGTCACGTCCTGCACTGCCTGCCTCTGCTCTGAAGCATGCTGAATATGCACAATACTTGACAGGAAGCTGGTCACCTGAAAGGATCTCATCTCTGTGCATATTTGTAACAGGAACTTCAGCAGTAGGTATAAGAAAATAGTCATTATTAGCAACTCTGAATGCGTCTTCTTCAAACTTTGGAAGCTGACCTGTACCTGTCATTGAAGCACGGTTTACCATATAGGGTGGAAGTACTTCAGTGTAACCATTCTGAGTATGAGTATCAAGAAAATAACTGATTACAGCCCTTTCAAGACGTGCTCCAAGGCCTTTATAGAAATGGAATCTTGCACCGGTAACCTTTGCAGCAGTTTCAGGATCCAGTATTCCCAGATTTTTGCCTATATCCCAATGTGCAAGAGGTTCAAAATCAAATTTTGAAGGTTCACCCCATTTTCTTATTTCAACATTCTCGCTGTCATCCTTCCCAACCGGAGTTGTTCCAGAAGGAACATTCGGAATTCTGAGAAGAGTATCTCTCTGCTTTGCTTCAAGCTCACTGATAACAGCATTTGCGTCCTTGATTTTTTCTGAAATTTCTTTCATTTCAGCCATTACAGCATCTGTATTTTCGCCGTTTTTCTTCATTACCGGAATCTGCTTTGAAACCTTATTCTGCTCTGCTTTGAGTGCATCTGTCTCTGTTGAGATTTTTCTTCTCTTTTCATCAATTTCAAGAATCTCATCAATGTAATTGTCATAATCGGCATTTCTTGTTTTTAAGGCTGCCTTAACCTTATCCGGATTTTCTCTTATAATCTTAATATCAAGCATTTATTATACTTTCCTTTCAATTAAATTTACTCTGATAATTTTTTTGCAAGCTCTGAAAGATCTTCTTTATCGTAAAATTCAAGGATAAGAGCACCCTTGTTTTTACCATATTCAACCTTAACCTTTCTTCCAAGAGCTTCATGAAGACTTATCTCCATTTCTTTGAAATAGCTGTCAACCCGCTCATTTGAAACAGGTTTTTCTGATACATCTTCATTTGCCATTTTTTCAAGTGCCCTTACGTTAAGCTTTCCGTCAGCAGCTTTCCTCGCTGCCTCTAGCATTCTTTCCTCGTCATCGAAGGAAAGCAGTGCTTTACCATGTCCTACGGATATCTCACCGTTTTCAAGCATTTCAAGAATTTCATCTGGGAGTGCAAGAAGTCTCATTGAATTTGCCACTGATGAACGTGAACGTCCCACAGTTTTTGCAACCTCTTCCTGAGTCATATCATAGTTTTCCACAAGCTCATTATAGCCTTTTGCTTCTTCAATAGGATTTAAATTTTCTCTCTGAAGATTTTCAATGAGGGCGATCTGCATCGTTTCAACATCTGAAAATTCCTTTATCTGTACGGGAATTTCTGACATTCCAAGCATCCTCGCTGCTCTCCATCTTCTCTCGCCGGCTACTATCTGATAACCGCTCCCATAGGGTCTTACAAGAAGCGGCTGTAAAACCCCATGCTGCTTTATCGAATCTGCAAGAGCTGATATTGACTCATCATCAAAGTTCTTTCTTGGCTGTTCCCTGTTTGGTTCAATTTCAGACACACGAAGTGTCTGTGCTGAACCTGTTTCTGTTTTGTTGTCATCGAACAATGCACTAAGTCCATTGCCGAGTCCTCCTTTTTTTGCCATTTGTTCACCTTCTTATTATTTTTTTCTTTTGAACAGTCCTTTCTTTTCTTTCTTTACAGGAGGCTGTTCTTTTAATATTTCAAGTCCCAGAAGCTCGTAACTTTCCGCTCCTCTGGAATTTTTATCATAATACATTACAGGCTGTCCATAGCTTGGTGCCTCGGACAATCTTACATTTCTCGGGATTTTTGTATTGAATATCTTACCGGGAAGATATTTTTCAACTTCTTCAACAACCTGTCCGCTGACATTCAGACGGGGATCAAACATTGTAAACAATATCCCTTCAATTTCCAGTGAAGGATTATACTTTGTCTTTACAATTTTTATTGTTTCCAGAAGCTGACTAAGTCCTTCAAGGGCAAAAAATTCTGCCTGCATCGGAACAATAATTCTATCACACGCAACAAGTCCGTTTACCGTCATAAGGCTCAGTGACGGCGGACAATCAATAAATATGTAATCATAATCAAGACGGCATGTAAGAAGCTGCATTTTAAGTCTGTTCATTCTGTCATCAAGCTCAATCATTTCGATTTCTCCGCCTGCAAGAGCTGACGTTGCAGGAATAATGCTAACATTTTTAAATTCAGTTCGAATTATTGCATCCTGAATACGACTATGACCAATGAGAACATCATATGACGAGTATTCAATGGATTTTTTCTTTATTCCAAATCCGGTTGTTGTATTTCCCTGTGCATCTATATCAATGCACAATACTGTTTTGTCTCTTGAGCCTAAATATGCAGCAAGGTTTACAACAGTTGTCGATTTACCAACCCCACCTTTTTGATTTGCTACTGCAAAGATTTTACCCATTTGTTTTCCTCCTCACTATTCTCTATATAGATTATACCACTTTTTTTATGCTATGTAAAGAAGAAAATAATATTTTTTTGTTCCACGTGGAACAAAAAATAAGAAGCTCAAAAAAGCTTCTTATTATCCATTATTGGGATCTTCACCCTGTATTCAATATAATCATCATTTGTGATTTTTTTTGAATCAGCTGGTATTCCGGCTGCCTTCATTGTTTCTACCGCCTTATTTATGGTATTCACAAAGATCTTCACATTCTGGAAAACCTTACTCCTTTTCTTATAGCTTTCCTTTTCCTTGGTCTTACCAATATATTCGTCTATTGCCTGTTCAGTCCGCTCAACATTAAGATTATACTTTATTATTTTTGAAATAATCTCGAGGCGTTCTTCCTTACTTCCCAGTCTGAGCAATGCTCTGGCGTGTCTCTCCGTCAGATTAAACTTCGTTATAAGTTCTTTTTCTTCATCAGAGAGCTTTAATATTCTGAGTTTATTTGCAATCGTTGACTGTGCTTTACCAAGCTTGACTGCCGCATCCTCCTGTGTCATTCCATAGTATGTAATGAGCTTTTCAATAGCATTTGCTTCATCAAAAAACGATAAATTCTGACGCTGGATATTTTCAACTAAAGCAAGTACTGCACTTGTCCTCTCTGATATATTCAGAACAATACACGGAACATACTTGAGTTGAACCATCTTTGCTGCACGAAGTCTTCTTTCTCCGGCAATAAGCTCATAACCATTTTCAATTTTCCGGACAGATAAAGGCTGGAGAATTCCGTTCTGACAAATACTCTCAGCCAGTGAGGTTATATCCGAATAATCGAACTCCGTTCTCGGTTGATGAGGATTTGGAACAATTTCCGAAACCGGGATCTGTAATATTCGATTTTCTTCCTTTTCCTTCTCCTTTTCCCTTGTAAAATTTAAAAATGCTGCCATATTTTTATTACTTCCTTTCTTTTTTTGTTTACAATAATATTGTAACCTTTTATGGAAATAATTTCCATACAAAAAATCTCCTTTTATTTTTAATAAAAAGGGAAAATATGGCATTATAAATTATTTTCAAAGAGGTTTATTCTTTATCTGACCGCTGTTTCTGGGATATTTACTTGGAGTATGCGATATTTTTTCAGCAATAAATATTTTTCTGTCGTCAGTACCATTGAGTTTATACTTTATTTCATCGGAAATTCTTCCACCCATTATTTTTACAGCATTTTCTGAATCTCTGAAACTTTCGTTAATTCCTTTCATTGCAGCAAATTTACCGCCCACCTTAACAAATCCCATACAATATTCACATAGTGTTGGCATAGCTGCTACTGCCCTTGCTGTTGCAATGTCATAGCTCTCACGAAGTTCAGGATTTTTTGCGGCATCTTCTGCTCTTGAATGAAAAGTTTCAACATCTATTTTAAGAAGTGTTGAAAGCTGTTCCAAAAATACTATCCTTTTATTCAGGCTGTCAAGAAGTGTAAGTTTTATATCATCCCTGTACAGCTTCAACGGAACAGACGGAAATCCTGCACCCGTTCCGACATCTATTATCTTTGCATTCTCCGGGATATCAACATATTTTGTAATTAAAATACTATCAATAAAATGTTTTATCCATACTTCTTCTGGCTGAGTAATTGCAGTAAGATTTACTTTTTCATTATATTCAATAAGGAAATGATAATATACAGATAATTTCTCATGGAGTGTTTCCGAATAATCAAGTCCGTTTTCCACAAACAGAGTCTGAGCTTGTTGAAAATTCATTATTTGCTCCTTTCCCGCTGTTCCAGCCATACTGCCAGAACAGATACATCCGCCGGAGAAACTCCTGAAATTCTTGAAGCCTGCCCGATATTTTCTGGTTTCAGCTTATTAAGCTTTTCTGCTGCTTCAAGTCTTAATCCACGAATTGTTGAATAATCAGCGTCAGCCGGAAGTTTTTTACTTTCCATTTTTCTCATTATTTCAATTTGTGCCATTTGTTTTTCTATATAACCCTCATATTTTATCTGCAATTCAACCTGTTCTCTTACTTCACAATCAAGTTCTGGTCTTCCAGAGTCAAACCTGCCTAATATTTCATATCCAAGCTGAGGACGTCTTATAAGATCCGCCAGCTTGCATCCTGTTGTTATAGGAGATGTATTCATTTCTGACAAGAAACTATTCAATTCATCTGATGGCGGTATATTCAGATGTTTGACCCTTTGAATTTCCATCGCCGTTTCTGAAATTTTTTTCCTCAATTTTTCGTAACGCTGATGGGAAATTAGTCCAAGTTTATATCCTATAGGAGTCAGTCTCTGATCTGCATTATCCTGCCTCAACACAAGCCTGTATTCACTCCTCGATGTCATCATTCTGTATGGGTCAGCACATCCCTTCGTAACAAGATCATCTATCAGCGTTCCAATATATGAACTTGCCCTGTCCAGAATAATTTGTTCTTTTCCCTGAATTTTAAGTGCAGCATTGATTCCTGCAACAAGACCCTGCGCAGCAGCTTCCTCATAACCGGAACTGCCGTTAAACTGTCCTGCACCGTAAAGTCCCTCAAGATTTTTAAATTCCAGCGTCGGCTTCATTTGTACAGGATCGCAGCAGTCATATTCAATTGCATAA
>JBJEQU010000287.1:0-1858 GCA_051881935.1 Porcipelethomonas sp.
GAAAAAACTGGCTTGAATTTGTTTCTGAACATTTCTTCTCCCAATAGCCGGCACTATCACGCCCCTGACTTTTGACGCCTTCGGCTGTCCCCGGTACTGAGCGGCAATAAAAAAAGGGATTTTTACGAACGGCAAAATAAAACTGATTAATTATATTTTGCATGTATTCTCTGTAGGGGTCGATGCCCACATCGACCCGCCCAGATTGAAAATTATATGTATCCACGGGCGACCATTGCTCGCCCGTTGGTTTTAAGGTTATTCGACAAACTGACTCCGGCAGACTAAAGTCTGCCGGAGTCAAAGGGATTAGTATGTTTTTTTCATTGCCGGTGCTTCAAGCTTAAAGCCGCCGTTTTCAAACCCGACTCTTGCCGCATCACCTTTTTTCAGCTTTCCCTCCAGGAGCTGCTGAGAAATAAGATTTTCAATCTTTTCGGATATACGGCGTCTGAGGTATCTTGCACCATATTTTTTTATTTCCTCCTCATCGATAAGTGCGGCGGCGGCTTCATCAGAAAATTCCAGTCCGATCCCAATTTTAGCCGCCCTCACCCTTAGTTCTCCCAGAAGCTTTCTTATTATCATTTCTATCTGTTCCTTTTCAAGAGGTGAAAAGACTATAATATCATCAAGTCTGTTGATAAGCTCCGGCTTCATGTATTTTTTCAGCTCTGCCCTGACTCTTTTTTCTGTGTCCGTCTGCTGTTCTTCCCCGAAACCCAGATGCACACTTTCTGTCATTATTTCCGACCCGATATTTGATGTCATAATGATAAGTGTATTTTTAAAGCTTACCCTGCGCCCCTTTGAATCTGTCAGCACACCGTCCTCAAGTATCTGCAAAAGAATATTAAGCACATCCGGATGAGCCTTTTCGATCTCATCAAAAAGCACAACGCTGTAAGGATGCCGCCTTATACGGTCTGCCAGCGGATTGCTTTCGTCAAAGCCTGCATATCCTGGAGGGGCACCGATAAGCTTTGAAACTGTATGCTTTTCCATGTATTCGGACATATCGATCTTCATAAGATTTTTTTCACTGTCAAATACAGCCTCCGCTATGGCACGGGAAAATTCCGTCTTGCCAACCCCTGTAGGACCCATAAAAAGGAATGACCCTATAGGTCTTCCCTGCTCCCGCAGTCCGGTTCTGCTGCGGCGCACAGACCTTGCCACCGCTTCCACTGCCTTTCTCTGACCGATAACTCTCCTTTCCAGTATTTTTTCCAGATCCAGCAGCCGGTGTTCCTCATCCTTTGAAATACTGCTTACCGGGATCCCCGTCCACTGGGAAACCACCTGTGCAGTATCTTCAGCAGTAATGACCACAGGGACATCGGAAGTATGCTTTTTGCTGAATTTCTTTTCTGCGTCTGCTATGGTGCGGCACTCGTCGCAAAGCTTCAGAGTATCCTCCCTGCGGCTTTCCGATACTTCCCGAAGCCTTCGTATTCTGGCTCTTGAAGCCGCCTCGTCAATAACATCAATAGCCTTGTCGGGGAGAAAGCGGTCGCTTATATAACGCACAGAAAGGCTTACCGCCGACTCTATCACCTCATCGGGTATACGGGCATTGTGATAGCTTTCGTATTTTTCCCTGACTCCTTTTAAAATGTCGATGGTCTGCGCCTGGGTAGGTTCTTCTATCATGACCGGCTGGAACCTGCGCTCAAGGGCGGCGTCCTTTTCGATGTATTTTCTGTACTCCTCAATGGTAGTCGCACCGATTATCTGTATCTCCCCTCTTGCAAGCTGCGGCTTTATAATGTTTGCAGCGTCAATAGCCCCCTCAGCCGCTCCGGCTCCCACGATAGTATGGATCTCGTCAATAAAAAGAATGACGTTGCCCACAGCG
>JBJEQU010000288.1:0-7883 GCA_051881935.1 Porcipelethomonas sp.
TTCAGCAGTTTCATCCGTTGTTTCATCCTCGTATGTGTCAGCGTCAGAAGCGGTTTCATCAGCTGCTTCGGTTATAGCTTCTGTAGCAGCCTCGGTTGCTTCTGTCGTTTCTTCAGTTGCTTCCTCAGTTGTTTCCTCACCGGATGCCTCGGCAGCCTTGTCCTGGACATACTGGTCGTAATCCTCCTGAACCTCATTGAATGCCTGGAGCATTGCCTCTTCGGTGCCGGCGCTTCTGACCTTTGCGAGATACTGGTTAGCCATTGACTTTATCTCATTCTTTCCGGTATCGTCAAGGACATTTCCTTCCGAGTCGTGAAGGTCAAGGCTTACGTATCTTACTCTGGCATTATTTTCTATGTAGTAGTCTTTGATCTCGCTTTCCTGAATATTTTCAGATCCGCCTTCGCCGTAAATTGCAAGGAAAATTTCCTGACTCTTGAATGTGTTAATGAGAATTTCCTTGAATGATTCCTCGCCGATACCATTCTGGTAGTATTCGTTTGATGTATCAGCGTAAACTGATTCGGCATAGTCATTTACAGATTCAACGTCCTCGTCGGACAGGGAAAGTCCGAGCTCGTCAAACTGCCTGATGATCGCTATATGTTCTGAGCAGTTCGCAAGAGTTTTATTGTGGACCCAGTCAAGGAAAGGTTTGCCCTCAATGGTGGCAGCTTCAAGGGCGTCCTGATCCTCGGTATCAATATCCGGGTTTTCTTCCTGAGCAAGGCTTTCAGCGTCAGCAAGTGCCGAATTCTGATAGTAGATGTAGACTCCCGACTTGAGCTGGAAATCGTCCACTGTCATTGTATAGGCGGTGGATTCGCCGATGGTACAGCCTGAGCAGGAAGCTGCAACAGCAGCTGCAATAAGAGCTGTCAGGCATCTCTTCAACTTCTTTAACATAATAATCTCCATTCTGCCGCATAAGTTACGCCGTCAGGGAGCGCTGCGGCAGCAAGCTCCGGTGTTTACGTAACTGCCGCATTGTAAAACGGCTGCGGCACACCTGAATTTTCTGCATTAAACAATGCATACCATATACCCTATAATTATACTATATAATAATTCATAAGTCCATAGTTTTGACGCAATTTTTTCAAATTTTCATATTTTTTTCAAATATGATGGAAAATTCATCAAAAATATGGTATAATAATCAGAACATAATGTTTACTGAATAATATATTTTAGGCAGGGGGAGTTTTTCATGAAAGCATTAATAACCGGTGCAAGCTCCGGCATAGGAAGGGATATGGCAAGGTATCTGTCCGAAAAGGGATATGACCTTATACTTACAGCGAGGAATACCGGCAGGCTGGAGGCGCTGAAAAAGGAGCTTAAAACGGATGTCGAGATAATATACTGTGACCTGTCGCAGGAGAATGCGCCCTTTGAGCTTTACAGAAAATGCCGCCGCAAGGGTGTTGATTTTCTTATAAACAATGCAGGATATGGAATTTTTGGTGAATTTGACAAAACAGATATAAGGGATGAGCTTGATATGCTCAATGTAAATATCCGTGCACTTCATATTCTTACAAAGCTTTTTCTCAGGGATTTCAAGCGGAAAAACAGAGGAAGGATATTAAATGTTGCTTCGAGTGCGGGATTTATGACGGGACCTCTTATGTCCTCATATTATGCATCGAAAAATTATGTTGTAAGGCTCTCCCTGGCAGTTTATGAGGAGCTGAGACGATGCCGCAGCAATGTTAAAATAAGTGTTTTCTGTCCAGGTCCGGTCGATACGAATTTCAACAACCGTGCAGGAGTGAAGTTCAGTATAAGTCCGATTTCCAGTGAATATGCGGCGCATTATGCCATAGACAAGGCACTGGAGGGCAGGGCAGTGATAATACCAACTGCAATGATGAAGCTGGGCGTTGTGGCTTCAAGACTTGTACCGGTAAAGCTTCTTGGCAGTATAACTGCGGAGATCCAGCACAGGAAATTCAGGTAGTTTTTGGAATATTGCAAAGTCAGTCTCAAGACCCAACCACCCAAGTAATATAAGGATATAATAAAATTCCCTCTTATTATATTCTTATGAAAACTGGGTGATTGGGTTTTAAGTTGATTTTGAAATTATGAGTTTAACCTGTTTCAGTCAGACATGCCCTTTTACGGGGAGAGTTTTAGTTCAGAAACAATTTCCTGTTAATTTTTTCTTTAATCAATTTTTCTTTTTAAAGAAAAATTGTGCATTTCTTTGGTTCGTTTCTTTGTGCATACAAAGAAATGAACAGAAAAAGAAAATTGGTATAGTTTAGTATGGTTTGAGTGAAAAAGTAACAGGATTTGTTTTAGCCGCAGTAAGCGGAAGAGAAAATTGCACAGGTAAAGAAAGTAAGGAAAAAGGAAATTGGTATCTTTTAGCATGATTCAAGTAAGAAAGTAATAAGACCTGTTTAGCCGCAAGCGGCGTCAGGAGTGAGGGACAATGAAGAGAAAAAGGACATCCTTTCGGGCGTCCTTTTATGTTTACTTATATAGTCTCGCTGAAATTCCCCAGAAACTTAAAATACTCAAGCTCGCCGGAAAGCTCTGCTAAAAGCGACTGTACCTTCGGGTCGGAAACATTGCCGGCAAAATCAAGATAAAACAGAACGTCAAAGCTGCCGTCCGCAACAGGGCGGCTTTCAATTTTGCTCAGGTTCATGCTGTTTATGAAAAATTTCGTAAGCAGCCTGTAAAGGCTGCCGGTGCAGTTGGGGATCCTGAGATTTACCGCAACTGTGTCTGCATCATCGGAAATGAGAAAATCCCTTGTTATGCATATAAACCTTGTAAAATTGGGGATAACGTTTGAAATTCCCTTTCTGAGTATTTCCATGCCGTAAAGCTCTGCGCAGTTTTCTGAGCATATTGCAGCACAGCTGCCGCCGTTTCTGCTGACATATTCAGCGGCTGTGGCAGTATTGACCGCCTCCACAGGTTCAAAGCCGTTCTCACTTATAAAAACTGAACACTGGCTCAGCGCCTGGGGATGGGAGTAAACCTTTTTCACGTCCTTTATGTCAGTGCCCTTTTTTACGGCGAGGCAGTTGGTTATTTCCGTCCGGACAGTTTTTGCTATGTACACGTTGTGTTTACGCATCAGGTCGTAGCTCTGGGTGACAGAACCGGCTGTGGAATTGTGAATAGGGATGATCCCGAAATCTATCCTGCCATTTTCTGCCGCCCTGAAAACATCCTCAAATTCATGGTAAAAAATTATCTCATTGTCCGGAAACAGCTTTCTTGCGGCAGTTTCCGAATTGGAACCGGGCATGCCCTGACAGCCGACAATATGATTTCCGGTGATTTTCAGCGGCTTTGGCTCAAAGATCATCCTGTCACGGAAAAATTCATTCTGCTGCAATGACTTGCTTATATCCATGATCTCAGTAAAAAGTGCGGCAGAGGCATTCTTTAAATGTTCCGGACTCTTGTCCATCACCTTATCGATAATTACCTGTTCTCTTCCAGCCTGAAAAACAGGAAGGTCGTTTTCGATCTTGTACAGAGCAACCTGACGGCACAGATCCATCCGCTTTTCAAAGGCTTTTAATATTTCATTGTCCAGTGTATCGATCTCACTGCGGAGCTGTTCTAAATTCATCTGTAAATTCCTTTCGGTTCTGGATTTTCTTACAAGTATTATTATACCACTTTTTCCGGAAAAATCAATAACAGGTTCAGTCAACCTTGAGTTTGGGGATCGCCGCTGAAACGTTTGACTTAAATGCCTCATAGCATGCGTCAGCGTCTGTTATCTCGTCATTGCAGTAGTCGCGGACAGCATCTAATAGTGATGTTTTTATAGTGCTGTCATAGGAGGAAATTTTTCCCTCCATGTTGATATTCTTTGCGTTTTCATGGAGGACGGAATTTTCATCCTGACCTCCCAGCAGCGGATTTTTATTTACCTTTTTATCGATAATTTCCTGCATAACTGTCATACTGTTTACGAATTTATTCTGTTCAAGGGCGTATGCCTTCATTGTGTCTTTATTAACTGCAAAATAATTAATAAAGCTTGCCACCATATCGGCATTGTCTGTTTGGGGTGAAGCACATATCAGGCTGCCGCCCCAGTAGTAGGGTGACGGACCTTCACATACGCCCCACTTGCCGTACGTAGCACCATTTTCACCGCCGGCTGCGGTTTCAAGTATAGCGGATCCGAAGCCCCATGTCGGTACAAAGTATCCCATGGAGGAATCAGTTGAGCCAAGATCATACCAGTCGGTCGTCCATTGGTTGACGGGTGTAACGTAATTGCTGCTGCTCATACTCTTGGCAAGGTCGATGAAATCCCTGAAATAGCTTTCGGCAGAGAGCTTTCCGTCTGAGACCCAGCGTTCTGTTCTGGAACCTGTATATGCCTCCAGCATTCCGGAAATAGTTGATGTAATGGCGGTTCTGCCCTCTGAGGCGTTATATACCTTTTCGGCAGTGTTCAGGAACTCATCCCAGTCTGAAACCAGTACCTGCATTTCATCCGGAGTGCTGACCCCGAGATATGACCCGGCAAGGTCGGTTCTGTAACACCATGCGCCGGGATATGCGTCCCATGCAATTCCTTTAAGTGTACCGCTTGTGCTTTTTCCAAGTGCCAGAGTGTAGTAATACTGGTCGTAAAAGTCTGATTCTGTAAATCCAAGGTCGGAAACAGGAGCAGACAGAGATGGGTTATCCAGATAGTATTGTGCCCAGTCGGGTTCGGCAATGAACATATCCAGGTCGCCGCCGCTGAGGATATACTGATTGTATTTAGTCATGGCTTCTCCGCCACCTATCTGAAAATTTAAAAAGCTGACCTGGCTGTCAGAATATCCCTCGTCCGCCATCCAGGTTTCCAGCATGGGATCAAGATCAGAGCCTGTCCAGCAGAGAACTGTCATTTTGTCGCCGTCTGTGGGGAGAGTTCCCTCATATTCAAAATCGGAGTTTTCACTGACAGCCCCTTTTGCAATATCAGCAGCGAGGTTGGCTGCATCCCTTACATTTATGCTGCCGTCACCGTTGTAATCGGCTTCCGGGGGAAGGGATGAACCCTGACCCTCTGCAAGAGTACGTGCAATATATGCACAGTCCCGGACATTTACACTGCCGTCCCGGTTTGCATCTCCTGTTGAATAGGCAGAAGCATAGGCGGCTCCGTTTGAAATAATCATGGAAAGTGCGGCTAAGACGGAAATTAATTTTGTTTTTTTCATAGTTTTTTCCTTTCACTATAAATTTTTGACATATATTTAATGAAAAATCTGAATGCGTTTTTTCAGACAAGGCTCTGTATCAGAAGGCATACTGCACGTACCGCAAAGGCACATATCCATGCGGCGGCAAATTGTCCTGCTGCAATAAACAGCGTCCACTTTAATCCGAGTTCTCTTTTGATGGCAGCGATCGCCGCAACGCATGGTGTATACAGCAGGCAGAAGATAAGAAGTGCCAGTGCAGATACCGGTGTAATCAGCGCAAGCATAGCTTCGGTTGTGCCGAACAGGACAGTGAGGGTGGAAACAACGCTTTCCTTTGCCAGAAATCCGGCAATAAGGGAGGTTGAAACTCTCCAGTCGCCGAATCCCAGGGGTGCAAAAACCGGTGCAATAAAGCCTGAAACGGCGGCGAGCATGCTGTCCTTTGAATCGGTGACCATGCGAAGCCTGCCGTCAAAGGTCTGGAGAAACCATATAATAATTGTGGCAATAAAGATTATCGTAAATGCTCTCTGGAGAAAGTCCTTGGATTTTTCCCACAAAAGCTGTGCAACATTTTTGGCTCCCGGCATACGGTAATTGGGAAGCTCCATTACAAAGGGAACTGCTTTTCCTCTGAAAAGTGACTTTTTGAGAAGGAGTGCTGCAATGATTCCCATAGCTATACCGAAAAAGTAAAGACCGACCATTACAAGCCATGCATAATCCGGAAAAAATGCCGAGGACAAAAAGGCGTATATGGGCAGCTTTGCAGAGCAGCTCATAAAGGGAGTGAGAATAATAGTCATTTTGCGGTCACGCTCGGAGGGGAGAGTCCGGCTTGCCATTACTCCCGGAACGGTACAGCCGAAGCCGATAAGCATGGGGACGATACTCCTGCCGGAAAGTCCGATCTTTCTCAGCAGCTTATCCGTCACAAATGCAACCCTTGCCATATATCCGGTGTCCTCAAGCAGTGACAGGAAGAAAAACAGGGTAACAATAATAGGAAGAAAGCTCAGTACGCTCCCCACTCCACTGAAAATTCCGTCAATTACAAGGGAGTGAATAACTGCGTTTACATGCCAGCCTGTCATAAGGTCATCAAGGAGTGAAGTAAGAGTGTCTATTCCCAGCTCGAAAAGCTGCTGGAGTCCTGCACCGATAACATTGAATGTAAGAAAAAATACCAGACCCATTATTCCTATAAATAAGGGAATAGCGGTATATTTGCCGGTCAGGAGCTTATCTATGCGGCGGCTTCGTGCGTGTTCTTTGCTTTCCTGCGGCTTTGTCACTGTCCTGTCAACAAGCTTCTTTATAAAGGAAAATCTCATGTCCGCAATAGCAGCAGCACGGTCAATGCCGCGTTCGTCTTCCATCTGCTTTATAATATGTTCAACAGTTTCCTTTTCATTTTCCGAAAGCTCAAGCATATCCATTATGCTGCTGTCGCCCTCGACGATCTTTGTTGCGGCAAATCTCAGCGGAATATCCTTTGCAATGGCGTGATCCTCGATAAGATGCATGATACTGTGCAGACAGCGGTGAACGGCGCCGCATAAGCCATCCTTGTCGCAGAAGTCGGTTCTTCCGGGGCGTTCCTGAAATTTGGCAACGTGGACAGCATGGTCGATAAGCTCGTCAACGCCCTCGTTTTTTGAAGCAGAAATGGGAATGACCGGTATTCCCAGCATTTCCTCCATTTCATTGATATGTACAGAGCCGCCGTTTCCACGGACCTCGTCCATCATATTCAGCGCAAGAACCATAGGAATGTTAAGCTCCATAAGCTGCATTGTAAGATAAAGATTTCTTTCTATATTTGTAGCGTCAACAATGTTGATAATGCCCTTTGGTTTTTCATCCAGAATAAACCGGCGGGTAACGATCTCCTCGCTGGAATAGGGGGACATGGAATATATCCCGGGAAGATCGGTTATTTCGGTCATCGGATGCCCTTTTATGGTACCGCTTTTTCTGTCAACAGTTACACCGGGGAAGTTGCCGACATGCTGGTTTGCACCGGTAAGCTGATTGAACAGAGTGGTTTTGCCGCAGTTCTGATTTCCGGCAAGAGCAAATGTGATAACAGCGTCCTCAGGGAGAGGATTTTCAGCAGCCTTGATATGGTATCTGCCGCCCTCTCCAAGTCCGGGATGAGCCTGATGTCTGGAGTGATGCTTTTTTACAGATGTATCAGAAAATTTTGTGCCGTTGCACTCCGGAGCAGGAACTATATCGATTTTTTTAGCGTCGCTTATACGCAGGGTAAGCTCATAACCACGCAGCCGCAGCTCCATAGGGTCACCCATAGGCGCATATTTTATTAATGTAACATCAGTGCCGGGAGTTACACCCATATCGAGAAAGTGCTGTCTCAGGGCACCGTCGCCCCCGACGGATACGACAGTTCCGGTTTGTCCTTTTTCAAGGTCATTGATTGTCATGTATAATTCCTTCCTTTTCACAAGGAGCATCAGCCGGTATTTGTGCGGTGCTTCCTTTAAATTGTATTAATAAATGTACAATATATATTATACATGAGTTTCCAGCATTTGTAAAGCATTGGAACGCAATAATGAAGGTTGAGCATAACGGACAAAAATATTGGCTAAAAACCATAAAATATAAAGTACAAAACTATCTAAAACGTAAAACCTTCAAAAAGCGGTTGACAAACGGGAAAAGAGA
>JBJEQU010000289.1:0-7883 GCA_051881935.1 Porcipelethomonas sp.
GAAAAATATGCAAGCAGATGACGTGCAAAGCCGTCAGGCGTTCTTTGTGCGGTGTAGCCTTAAATAATTCACAAAGAAATTGCGGTAAAAAACATCTGGTAACACAGGCATTTTGACGTACTGCCGGCAGTGAATTGTTAACAAAAAATTATATAGAAAATTGTCGAAAAAAAGCTTGACATATAAATAAAAAAATAGTATCATAATAAGAAATAATGTTATAATTCATATAAAGTCGGCTTTGATTTTCACGGTAAAAATTCAGGCTGCTTTATTCATAATAAGGGAAAATCAGTTTAAAATTCTGCTGATTTTACAAACAGGGATCCGGTATTGATTTATAATTTTGACTGCCGGTTATTTTTGGGTTTCATTGCCGCTTTGGGAAATTCAGGAATTTTTTAGTTGATACTGCAAGCGGCAGAATGGAGTTTTTTATGCTGAATGAAAGTAAATTTGTAAAGGAAGGACTTACTTTTGACGACGTGCTTCTGATTCCTGCAAAATCGGACGTGACGCCTAATATGATTAATCTGGGTACTAAGCTTACTGAAAAGATCAGGCTTAAAACTCCGATTATGACTGCTGCTATGGATACCGTAACAGGAGCTAAAATGGCGATTGCAATTGCAAGAGAGGGCGGTATCGGCATAATCCACAAGAATATGACTATTGAACAGCAGGCAGACGAGGTTGACAAGGTTAAGCGTTCCGAAAACGGCGTCATTGTAAATCCTTTTTCTCTAACTGCTGACAGAAATGTATATGAAGCTGATGAGCTTATGGGCAAATACAGGATCTCCGGCGTTCCGATCGTGGATAATGAGGGAAAGCTTGTGGGCATCATCACAAACCGTGATATGCGTTTTATCTCTGATTTTAACGTTAAGATCTATGATGTTATGACAAAGGATAATCTCATCACGGCACCTATCGGAACCACTCTTGAACAGGCGCAGGAGATTCTCCGTGCTCATAAGATCGAAAAGCTCCCCCTCGTTGATGAAAAGGGATGTCTTAAGGGTCTTATTACAATAAAGGACATTGAAAAAGCTATACAATATCCAAATTCTGCAAGAGATGAGAGCGGAAGACTTCTCTGCGGCGCTGCCATAGGCGTTACAGGGGATGTTCTCGAAAGAGCCGGAGCTTTAATTGATGCACAGGTTGACGTGCTTGTTCTTGATTCGGCTCACGGTCACTCACAGAATATCATAAAATGTCTGAAAATGGTAAAGGAAGCATATCCGGATATTCCGGTTATTGCCGGCAACATTGCAACGGCAGAAGCAGCTGAGGATCTTATTGCAGCAGGTGCAGACGCACTGAAGGTCGGTATAGGTCCCGGTTCTATCTGTACAACACGAGTTGTTGCAGGTATCGGTGTACCTCAGATCACTGCGGTGTACGATGTTTCAAAAGTAGCGCAGAAACATAATATTCCGGTCATAGCTGACGGCGGAATTAAATATTCCGGTGATATTGTCAAGGCACTGGCTGCAGGCGCAAACGTTGTAATGCTGGGTTCTCTCCTTGCCGGCTGTGAGGAGGCACCGGGAGAAACGGAAATTTTCCAGGGACGTTCATTTAAAGTTTACAGAGGAATGGGAAGCCTGGGCGCTATGGCATGCGGTTCCAAGGACAGGTACTTCCAGGAAGGAGCAAAAAAGCTTGTTCCGGAAGGTGTAGAAGGACGTGTTCCGTTCAAGGGTCCTGTTGCTGATACAGTATTCCAGCTGGTCGGCGGTATCAGATCGGGTATGGGCTATTGCGGCTGCGTTGATATTCCGGCGCTTCACGAAAAATCACAGTTTGTAAGAATTACCGGTGCCGGTCTTAAAGAGAGCCACCCTCATGATATTTATATCACTAAGGAAGCTCCTAATTACTCGGCACAGATTTAAAATATCTTATTATTATGAACGCTCCTTTTGGGAGCGTTCATACTGTAGAAACAGAGGGTACAGACAAAATCTGTACCCTCTGTTTTTTATCCTATAACCTGTTTTGCAATGTCAACTGTTTCCTTAGCGTCCTTAGCATAGAAATCCGCTTTTATCTGCTTTGCGTATTCAGGGGTAAGAACTGCCCCTCCCACAACAGTTTTACAGTCAACATTGTTCTCATGGAGCAGTTTTATCGTCTCCTCCATAGAACCGAGAGTTGTTGTCATAAGCGCCGAAAGTCCCACAAGCTTCACCTTGTGTTCTATAGCTGCTTCAACCACCCTTTCGCATGGAACGTCCTTACCTAAATCTATTACTTCATAGCCGTAATTTTCAAGAAGGACTTTGACAATATTCTTTCCGATATCGTGTACATCACCCTTTACCGTAGCAAGTACTATCTTCCCCTTGCTTACCGGAGATGAATTCGACGAAAGCATTTTCTCACGGATCACACCGAAGGCTGCCTGTGCAGCTCCGGCAGTAAGGATAAGCTGGGGCAGGAAAATCGTCCCCTTTTCAAACTGCTCTCCTTCCTTGTCAAGTGCAGGGATAAGAGTATTGTTTACTATATCCATGGAATCTGTCGTTTCCAGCATTTTCGCTGTTGCCTTTGCACTTTCTTCCTTGAGGCCGTTTTCAATGGCATAGCTCAGCGAAATATCCTTTGAATCACTCTGCACTGCCTGCTTCGGGGCAGTATTGTTATATGCGGCAATAAATTCGGCTGAATTTTTATCGATGTTGGTCAGCAGCTTGAAGGCTCTTACCGCACCGGTCATAGTGTCGATATTGGGGTTTATTATGGGGAGATCAAGACCATAGGTCATTGCCATAGTTAGGAAATTCTGGTTGATGACCGGTCTGTTGGGCAGTCCGAAGGATATATTTGACACACCAAGTACTGTCCTTAACCCAAGCTCGTCCTTAACACGTTTAAGAGCTTTCAGCGTTTCCATAACAGCCTGCTGTTCTGCCGAAGCGGTAAGAGTCAGACAGTCAATGAAGACATCCTCTTTCGGAATGCCGTATTCCATTGCACGTTTTAAAATCTTTTCTGCAATGGCAAATCTCTGTTCAGCTTTAGGCGGAATGCCGTCCTGGTCAAGAGCAAGTCCTACCACTGCCGCACCATATTTTTTAACCAGCGGGAGGATCGTGTCAAGGGATTTATCTTCTCCGTTTACGGAATTGACTATGGGTTTTCCGTTGTATACTCTCAGGGCAGCCTCAAGAACTTCCGGTACAGTGGAATCTATCTGGAGAGGGGCGTCAGTAACGCTCTGAAGCTCCTTGATAGTCCTTACCATCATTTCCTTCTCGTTAATTTCAGGAAGTCCCACATTGACGTCCAGGATATCTGCGCCTGCACTGGTCTGTTCCACCGCCTGATTGAGAATATATCCGATGTCGTTGTTTCTCAGCGCTTCTTTAAAAAGTTTCTTTCCTGTAGGATTTATGCGTTCTCCGATAATTCTCGGCTGATCGATAACCACCGTTCTGGACGGGGAGCAGACAGCCGAGATCTTTTCAGCCGGATTTCTTTTGGCTGTCACCCCTTCAAGCTCTTTTTTCAGTATCCTGATAAATTCCGGCGTAGTTCCGCAGCAGCCGCCCATGAATTTAACGCCATGCTCTGCGGCAGTTTTCATCTGCTGTGCAAATTCCTCTGCACCGACATTGTACTCATTTGTCGCCGGATCGGGAAGTCCTGCATTAGGCTTTAATATGACCGGCAGATCAGTCCATTTTAACAGCTCATCACATAAAGGCACAAGCTGTTCCGGTCCCAGAGAACAGTTTATACCCACTGCATCCACCCCAAGACCGCTTAACGTCAGCGCCATTGAGGAAATGCTGCATCCGGTAAAGGTTCTCTTGTTTTCTTCAAAGGTCATTGTGCAGAGTATGGGTTTGTCAGAATTTTCCTTTGCTGCAAGGACTGCCGCTTTCAGCTCGTAAAGGTCGGTCATTGTCTCAAAAACTATTAAATCAGCGTCTTTTCCGGCTAATATCTGCTCTTTGAAAATATCATAAGCTGATTCAAAGCTCAGCGTTCCGGAAGGCTCGAGAAGCTGACCGATTGGACCTATGTCGAGGGCGGCAAGCGCCTTTTCGCCGCATGCCCTTTTTGCATTTGCAACTGCTGCGGAAATAACCCCGGCAACACTTTTGTCCTTTAGCTTATACCTGTTTGCACCGAATGTATTTGTGTATACGATATCTGCCCCTGCATCGACATATTTTTTGTGTATTTCCTCAATAAGCTCCGGAGAAGTAATATTTAAAAGCTCCGGTATACCGCCTATTTCAAGTCCTGCCGACTGGAGCATAGTTCCCATAGCACCATCTAAAATTATATAATCTTTTTTCAGAAGCTGTTTAAAATCCACAGTGTTCACCTCGTCTTCTGTAGCTGCATGTTTTTGCCATATTGCAGCATGCGCAGCCGCGTTTTTTCTGATTGACAGGATTTCCGGAAAGTCCGATAACCGCTGTGACCGATTTTGAAGGCATGAGCATTCCGCCCTCTGTCAGGTTGAGTCCTATACGCTTTGAAGCATTAGTTACTGCCAGAAAGTCAGTCTGCTGTTCTATCGGAAAATCTCCGTATCCGGGAGAATATCTCCAGGTCATATACATATCCGGAAATTTTTCCTTTATTACCTTTTCTGCCTCATCGCATACCTGTTCTATCGCTGCACTTGCCAGTGCGTCAGTCATAAAGCTGCGGGACATGTCTGAAACTGAGAGCTGTTTTATAAGCCTGTCTGCACCTATTCCAAGGGTGGCACACATAAGGACCGCTTTTTCGCATCCTTCGAGATGCCTTTTTATGTCCTTTCCCATAAGGGTAAGAGTGCTGCCCTCAATTACGATTCCGCTGCTCTCTGTTCTTATATCAAAGCACCGGAAAATATAATCAGGATTTATGGCAGAAAGAAGCTCTTTTTCGCACTCCTCAACAAGGGTGAGCAGCTTTTCCGGAACGTTTTTGCCTTTAAACCCTGAATATCTTAAAGCCTGCTGCCTGTCAATAGAATCAAGCGTCATTCCTGTTACTCCTTATAATGCTCTCAACCGCTTCGCTGATACGCCTTGCAACATAGGCGTTGTTCATTGTGTACAGGTGTATTCCGTCCACACCATTGGAAACCAGATCTACTATCTGGTCAATGGCATAGGCTATTCCTGCATCACGAAGTGCTTCCGGAGAGTGTTCATATCTTTGTATCATCTTTGCAAATTTAGGCGGCAGACTTGCACCGCACATGGAAACCATACGCTCTATCTGTCCCTTGTTTGTAACAGGCATGATACCTGCCTCAATAGGCACATCGATACCGGCTATCTGCGTTCTTTCAAGAAAAGAATAAAAGAAACTGTTGTCGAAAAACAGCTGAGAAATAAGGTGCTCTGCACCGGCGTCAACTTTTTTCCTGAGATTTTTAACATCCTCAACAAGGCTTTCTGTTTCCATATGTCCTTCCGGATAACATGCTCCGGCAATGTCGAAATCGCCGTTTTTCTTTATAAATTCGATAAGATCGCTTGCGTGTTTAAAATCCTCTTTAGGCTGGATATCGGGAACTATATCTCCCCTCAGGGCAAGAATATTCTTTATTCCGTATTCCTTGAACCTGCCTATAATTTCTACGATTTCCTCTTTGGTATAATTTATGCATGGGAGATGCGCCACTGATTCTATTCCATAGTCCTCTTTTATTTTCTGGGCAATTTCTAAGGTGGTATTGTTGTTTTTGCTTCCTCCGGCGCCGTATGTGACGCTTATAAAATCCGGGTGAAGGCCCTTTAATTCTTCAAGAGTACTGTAAATTGTTTCAATTGAAGAAGTTTTTTTCGGCGGGAATATCTCAAAAGAAAATACTGTTCCCTTATCAAACATTTCTCTGATTTTCATATTCTTTCTCCTTTATCAGTCAATGCTCCAGTCGATCTCGTCCATACCGTGAGCCTTTAAAAATTCATTTGCCTTTGAAAAATGCCTGCACCCGAAAAATCCGTTGTATGCTGAAAGCGGACTTGGATGAGCGCATGTAAGTATAAGATGTCCGGGATTATTTATGATTTTAGATTTAGCCCGTGCATTAGCTCCCCACAAGAGAAATACCATCGGTTTTTCACGGCTGTCAAGAAGTCTTATAACATCGTCTGTAAACTGTTCCCATCCCTGATTTCTGTGACTGTTTGCAAGCCCCTCACGGACTGTTAGTACGTTATTCAGGAGGAGAACGCCGTTTTTTGCCCATTTTGTAAGCTCCCCGTGCTTACCGGTATTATCGATCCCCACATCAGATTTTATTTCTCTGAAAATATTTACAAGGGACGGCGGAGGGGCAACTCCCTTTTTCACGGAAAAGCAGAGACCATGAGCCTGACCTGCCCCATGATAGGGATCCTGTCCGATGATTACTGCCTTTACGTCGCTGTAGGAGGTGTACTTGAATGCATTGAAAATATCATACATCCCAGGAAAGATCCGCCGTGTTTTATATTCGTTTATGAGAAACTGCCTGAGGTTCAGATAATATTCTTTTTTAAATTCGTCCTCAAGAAGGCTGTCCCATTCATTGTCAAAATGTACCATTTTTATCTCCGTTATGATGCTGTCTGTCATTGATGAGGGCATACAGCGTAATTTTTGCAATAAGATTATTCTAACATATTACAGCCTTTTTTACAAGTATTTCGATACTTTTTACAATAATTCAATCTATATTCTTGACTTGGGTTCTCCGATATAGTAAACTAATACTATAGAATTCAGTGTTTATTGAGGTGGAAAAATGACAGATCTTGATTATATGAAAGAGGCAGTTTCACTTGCGGAAAAGGCGGCTGAGATCGATGAGGTACCTGTGGGGGCAATAGTTGTGAAAAAACCCACAGGAGAAATAGTCGGCAGGGGCTATAACCGCCGTGAAACGGACAAAGATCCCCTTGCCCATGCCGAAATTACCGCCATAAAGGAAGCATCGGAAAAGCTTGGTGGATGGCGGCTTATCGGCTGTGAAATGTTTGTGACCCTTGAGCCGTGCCCCATGTGCTGCGGTGCAATTATAAATTCCAGGATAGAGAGGGTAGTTTTCGGCGCATACGACAAAAAATCCGGGGCGGCAGAATCGGTGGTTAAAATGTTTGAGCTGCCTTTTAACCATAAGCCTGAAATTCTGGCCGGGGTAATGGAAGAGGAATGTTCCTATTTGCTGACGGAATTTTTTTCAAAGCTGCGCCAAAAAAGAAAAAAGGATAAGGAAAGCCGGCAAGAAATATGATTCTTCCCTGATGAAATTCCGGGGACAGATTTTTTGCAGTAAAAAAACCGGAAAGGACTTTTGTCCTCTCCGGTTTTTAAGGAAGCACTGATCAAATCTGCAAGCAAGATGTGTGCCAAGCCGACAGGCGTGATTTAATTAGTGATCCCTTAATAATTATCTGAAAATCTGCACCCAGTAATATCCATATTCAGAATTTGGCACATAAACACATCCTACGCCAAGCTCAGTGAAATTACCGCTGATAATATTTCCATAATGTCCCGGGGAGTTTATCCACTGATTCATGGTACCTGCAACAGTGCTGCTTCCGGCGGCAATATTCTCCCCGATATATGACCATCCTAATGAGAAATCATCAAATACCGAAAAACAGTCCCTTCCGTCAGGGCGGGTATGTGAAAAGTTTACTGTTAATTCCTTTGCTCTAACATTTGCCATATCATTCATAGTTGCATTGAGCCTGAGAGGCGCAGCACCCACCTTCTGACGTTCAATATTTACCAGCCTGAGCATCTCCGCTGCAGTCGGATTGGATGTTGAGGCAAGTTCATGGGCAATATCAGCTGCATCACGGATATTGGAAACTCCGTCGCCGTTAAAATCAGCAAGAGTACTTAAACTTTTGCCCTTTGCAAGA
>JBJEQU010000290.1:0-7877 GCA_051881935.1 Porcipelethomonas sp.
AGGAAGCATAGTTTGAAAAAAATCTATCAGGGCATAACCGCAAAGCCTAAGCTTGTTATTATAATTTTTATACTGTTTGCAGTATGCGGAGCGGTTTTCAGAGGTCTTGTGTCAGTCAATTATGATATGAACGACTATCTGCCGGAGGACAGCAAATCCACTGTTTCACTGGACGTTATGAATGAGGAGTTTGAGGGCGGTATTCCAAATGCACGAGTTATGATAAGTGATGTTAATATCCCCCAGGCTCTGGATTACAAGGACAAAATAGAAGCTGTTGAGGGCGTTTCAGATGTAATGTGGCTTGACGACAGCATTGACATGACAACTCCCCTTGAAATGCAGGATAAAGACGTTGTTGAAAATTATTACAAGGATAACACGGCATTGTATTCCGTCACAATTAACGAAGGTGATATACTCACAGCAATACCTGCCATCAGAGAGATTATCGGAGAGGATAATGCCATGGAAGGTTCGGCAGTGTCCACAGAGATGGCAACGGTAAGCACAGTAAGTGAAATTTCCAAGATAACAGCCATTGCAGTGGTCTTTGTACTTTTTGTACTGATTCTTACCACAACATCATGGGCTGAACCAATCATAATTCTGATAGGTCTTGGTGTAGCGATACTTATCAATATGGGCAGCAATATCATTTTCGGAGAGATCTCTTTCGTGTCCAATGCTGCCGGAGCGATTTTACAGCTCGCAGTTTCCCTGGACTATACTGTTTTCCTCATGCACAGGTTTGAGGAAAGCAGAAAGATCTATTCAGATCCGAGAACGGCAATGGTCGATGCATTGTGCAAGTCTACAAGCTCAATTCTTTCCAGCGGACTTACTACTGTAATCGGATTCGCAGCCCTGTGTCTTATGAGATTCAGGATAGGTCCAGACCTCGGACTGGTACTGGCAAAAGGTGTGGCTATAAGCCTTATATGCGTGTTTGTATTTATGCCAAACTTCATTCTGATGGTACATAAGCTGATAGACAAAACGCACCACAGAAGATTTGTCCCTAAATTTGAACGCTTCGGCAGATTTGTAAGTCGGGTCATGATACCATTTACCTGCCTGTTCGCAATGATAATTGTTCCGACATTTCTTGCATCAAACGCCAACGACTATTACTATGGCTCTTCTCATATTTTTAATGAGAGTACAAAGCTTGGTGCGGATACCGAACAAATAGAGGAGGTATTCGGAAAAAGCGATACCTATGTTTTAATGGTTCCGAACGGTGATAATGAAACACAGAAGGAACTTTCTGATACGCTTAAAAAACTTCCGCAGGTCAGCGATATTGTTTCCTATGTGGATACAGTCGGCTCGGAGATACCGGAAGAATATCTGGATGAAGATACACTTTCAATGCTGGTTTCGGATAATTACAGCAGAATGGTGCTTTCTCTCGATACTGATTACGAGGGCGAAGATACATTTGAACTGGTGGAAGAGATACGCAGTACCGCTGAGGATTTTTACAAAGATAAATATTATCTTGCCGGTAACGGAGTAAGCACTTATGATCTGATGAATACAGTCACAAGTGACATGATGAAAGTAAATCTTATTGCGATTGGCGCAGTATTTATAGTTCTGCTCTTTACTATGAAATCAATCAGCCTGCCGGTAATTCTGGTTCTGAGTATTGAAACGGCAATCTGGCTCAATCTGTCCTTTCCTTATTTTACAGACAATACAATTTTCTATATTGCATATCTTATCATCAGTTCCATTCAGCTCGGCGCAACGGTTGATTATGCAATTTTAATGACAGACAGATACATGGAATACCGCAGGAAAATGTCCAAAAAACAGGCTGTTATCAGTACTGTTTCCTCATGCGCTGTTTCCATACTTACCTCGGGAAGCGCTCTTACTGTAGTAGGCTTTTTGCTGGGATTCATTTCATCCCACGGACTTCTCGCTCAGCTGGGAATTTTCCTCGGCAGAGGTACTCTCTGCTCACTGGGCATTGTTATGTTCGTAGTTCCGGGTCTGCTATGGCTGTTTGACAGGCTCATACAGAAAACAACTATGAATACAGAATTTTATAACGAAAGGTGATATCAATGAAGGTATTGAATAAAACCATTTCCGCAGGTCTTGCAGTGCTGATGCTCATACCGGCTGTGATACCTGCGTCAGCAGCGGAAACATCATCAAAAGAAGAGGTCATATATGTAATGTCGGATCCGGGCGGCTCTGTTAACGGGATTTATGCTGTAAACATCTTCGGGAAAGGGGATGTGACAGATTACGGAGATTATACAGATGTAAAGCTGCTGAACACAAACGATACTGTTATGGTAGACGGTGATAAAATCACATTTTCCACTGACAGTGACAAAGCATATTGTCAGGGAACTCTTGCGAGTGCAGAGATTCCGTGGGACATTTCAATAAGATATTTTCTTGACGGCAAGGAACTGACACCTGAAGAAATTGCTGGTCAGAGCGGCAACCTCGAAATAAAGTTTAGGGTTAAGAAAAACAGCAAGTGTAAAACTGATTTTTATGACAGCTATGCTCTTCAGGCGGCTTTCACTCTGGACACAAAAATATGCACTGATATAAAGGCTGAGGGAGCTACAGCCGCTAACGTAGGCAGCAGCAAGCAGCTTTCATATACCATTCTTCCCGGAAAGGGTATTGATGCTTCAATAACTGCCAATGTGAAGGATTTTGAAATGTCTGCTGCATCAATAAACGGAGTAAAAATGAACCTGGATATAGAGGTTGACGATAGCGAGATCACAGACAAGGTCACAGAGCTTAATGACGGCATAGAAAAGATCGATGACGGCGCAAACAAGCTTTCTGACGGAAGCGGAGAACTTAAAGACGGCGGCAGCAGCTTAAAGAGCGGCTCTTCCAGTCTCTCGGACGGAGCAGAATCCCTTGACAGCGGAGTTATAAAACTTTCAGGCGGCATAAAGGATCTTCAGAGCGGACTTAATGAACTGAATGCACAGTCCGATAATCTGACATCCGGTTCATCTCAGGTAAAATCTGCACTTGCACAGATTCAGTCAGCGCTGAATGAGGTTTCTGCCGATACGGAAAATCTTAAAAAGCTTACCGCAGCTTCCGGAGAAATCCAGACAGCCATCACCAGTCTGAAAAACGGTGCCAGGGAGCTTAAAGACAATCTGAGTTATACACAGTACAAGGCTGCCATGGCCGCAAACGGACTGGATATCGATACGCTTTTGGCAGGCAATTCACAGGCAATCAATGATCTGAACGCACAGATTTCAGGGCTTAATACTACGCTTTCACAGATACAGGGCATACCCGGCTATGAAGAACAGGCAGCCCAGCTCCAGTCACAGATTTATCAGCTTTCACAGATAATACAGTTGCTTGAGGGAAACAATGGTGCTATCTATGGAACTGAACAGTATTTAAACAGTCTTTCTGACGGAGTTTCAAAGCTTTATTCGGGGCTTTCAGAGCTTGAAAAAAGCTACGGAGAGTTTAACAAATCCATTGGCACTCTTGCTGATACTCTCAGCACTATGCTTGTAAATGTAAGCAAGCTTTCTGACGGTATAAATACGCTTTCGGCGCAGTATTCCGAGCTTGATGGCGGAATCATTTCCTATACCTCCGGTGTAGACAAAATCACAAAAGGTTATTCACAGCTTACAAGCGGTGTTGCAGATCTTGCAAGGGGCAGCAAATCCTTAGTGGACGGTTCAAAAACCCTCAACAGCGGAGTTGCCGAGCTTTATGATGGTATATCCGAGCTTTGCGACGGTGCAAGCGAACTTTCTGACGGTACCGGAGAACTGAAAGGCAAGACCTCCGGCATGAACGAAGAAATTGAAAATAAAATAGACGATATGCTTTCGTCCATCATAGGCTCTGACAGTCAGACGGTTTCCTTTGTTTCAGAAAAGAATACATCGGTAAAATCAGTTCAGTTTGTAATAAAGACCGATCCTATTGAAATTCCGGAAACGGAAGAAGAGGAAGAACCTGAAGAGGAAAAGCTCAGTTTATGGCAGAAGTTTTTAAACCTGTTTTAAATTATTTCTTCCTGAAACCATAAGTGAAATTATATGACTGAATAAAGGGGAACTTATGAAAAAAACTGTCCTGATGCATAACAATTATAAAATTTAAAAAGTCAAGCACAGTCTGATTTTAAAGGCTGTGTTTTTTGTCTGCAAAATATAAATAGCACGAATACGACAAGAGAAAATATCTGATTATAAATTAGAACAGTGGGGAAATGAAATTCTCGTATCGTTGAAAAGTACCGTAAATAGGCACTTTTTAGCCGCATTTTATAAATTTTGGGGAAACTTAAAGCCTGTATAGATTGAAACAGTGAGCAAAGTATGTTATAATAAAGGCAATACCGCATAATTATTGTCGTACAGATGCGCAGTCAGATTTTTTGTCAGATTGCATAAAAAGCTCGCAGGCATACTGGCGTACCCCAAGGGCACTTCCTCCGGGCGTATGTCAAGAGATTTTTGTGTGATATGACGGAAAATCTACAAGCAGATGTGCGGCAAAGGCGACAGCCGTTAATTGTGCGGTGTTGCCTAAAGTATGTTATTTTAAATCATAAACAGCCGGGTGAACCGTATGAAAAAACATAACAAAAATAATATATTTACAGCCATAATAATTGCGTCACTGCTCATTATTGCATATATCTGCCGTATTCCAGGGCTGGCAAGACATTCCACAGAAGCAGGACTTGTACGTACTCTTATTTATATGACTTTGTACGTTGTATGGTGTTTTTCACTGCGCAGCCGTATCATACAGGTGCAGGCACGAAGATACATTACCGCCATAGCCTCTCTCATGGTGTTCTGGTTTCTGGTAAGGACGATGAAATATCACTTTATATCCCCTGAACTACATCCCGGTATCATACGGTATCTCTGGTATTTTTACTATCTTCCCATGCTGTTTATACCCCTGCTGTCGGTGTTCGCCGCAATGTCAATACGCCGTCCGGAGGATTACCGTCTGCCTGGTCGGACAGCTTTTCTCTTCATACCGCCGTCCGCCTTGTTTATGATGGTGGTAACCAATGATCTTCACCAGCTTGTATTTACCTTTCCCGGCGGTACGGTCCGGACTGACGATAATTACAGCTACGGCATCGGGTATTATCTGATAGTCGGTTTCCTGATTGTCTGCGTGCTGTCCACGTTTATTATTATGTTTGTGAAATGCAGGATACCCGGCAGTCGTAAGAGGATTCTTCTGCCGTGTATTCCTGTCTGTGTTCTGCTGCTGTATTTCGTACTGTATTATCTGCATACATATTGGCTGATGTTTATTGCCGGCGACATGACAGCAGTGTTCTGCCTTATGTATGCCGCAGCTCTTGAAATATGTATACGGTGCGGATTTATCCAGGCAAACACCCACTACCGTGAACTTTTTGACGCTTCAACCGTTGGCGCACAGATTACTGATAACGAGTATCGGGTTGTTCTTTCCTCCAGGACGGCTGAACATTTCAGTACACAACTTCTCCGCCGGACTGAAAAAAACCCTGTTATGCTGGAGACCGGTCTGCGGATTTCCGGTACACCGATACACGGAGGACACGTTATCTGGTCAGAGGATATGTCGTCACTGCTGAGAGTTCTTGACGAACTGAGAGAGGCTAAGGAAAATCTGGAGGACAGCAACGGTATCATGGAAGAAGAAAACGCTGTCAGAGCCCGTGAAACACACATTGCTGAACAGGAACGGCTTTACAATATAATACAAAGGGACACATCACGGCAGATTAGTCTTATGGACGAACTTATAGGTCAGGCTGAATCCGCAGGCACAGACGGGGAACGGGTAAAACTGCTGAAAAAAATGCTTGTGACCGGCGCATATTTAAAGAGGAGGAGCAATCTTGTTTTCCTGTCCGACAAAAATTCCATGCTGGAGGCACAGGAACTTGCACTTGCACTCAGAGAATCCCTGGACAATCTTGAAATGTACGGAGTTACCTGCGGGTTCCGTTCGGAACTTACTGAACCTGTTCCGGCTGTACATATTATGTCCATGTACGACTTATTTGAGGAAGTCACCGAACGCTCACTTGACCGCATGAGCAGTATCACTGTATATGCTGCAAAAACAGAAGACGGTCTTACCCTTATTATAAACACCGATTCCACTGCTGATTTTTCCGACCTTGCGTCCGATACAGTCAGGGCAGTACCGGATGAGGACAATGAGTGGCAGCTGACTTTTTGCTCTGGTATGGGAGGTGCTGACTGATGGGACGTCTTAAACGGAATGCGGTCAAAGAGGCATTTGACAATCTGCCCAGCGGAGTATGTTTCTTTGATAAAAACGGTATCGTAACACTTTGCAATCATCAGATGCACCGCCTTGTATTTGCCCTCACCGGCAGGGATTTGCAAAGTCTGACGGAACTCCAGGAGCTTTTAAACGGCAGTACTCCCGTAAACGGTATATTCGTACTTGAAGACGGCAGTGCATGGAAATTTTCACAGGAGAGTATCACCACACAGTACGGAAATACATATACTCAGGTAACAGCCTCCGATGTAACCGAACTGTACCAAAAACAGCAGGAACTTGAACAGGACAACAGGCGTCTTGAAGAATATGCACAGCGTATGCGCCGTATTTCTTCCGATATTATCTCGCTGATACGTGAAGAGGAAACGCTTAATATGAAAATGCGTGTACACGATGATATCGGCAGGAGCGTTATTGCCACAAGGCGGTTTTTACAGCAGAACAGACCAATGGAAGAACTTGACCTGACTGTATGGAAAAACGCAGTCCGCCTTTTAAAGCATGACAATGAAATCATGGACGAAAAAGACGCTCTTGCACAACTGACAGCTGCCGCTGAAGGAATTGGTCTCAGGATATGCCTGAACGGGAAACTGCCGGAAAATACCGAGGCTGCACAACTGCTTATCACAGCAGTACGTGAATGCACGACAAATGCGGTGCGCCACGCAAAAGCCAGTGAACTGTATGTAAATCTGTCTTTTGACGGCAGTATTTATTCGGCTGTCATAACCAACAACGGAGCAGTGCCGGAAGAAACTATCACCGAGGGCGGTGGACTTGCCTCACTGCGTATGCGCATAAACAAAAAGGGTGGAACAATGAAAGTAAAAAGCAGACCGGTATTTGAACTGACAGTATCTGTTCCGGCAAAACTGGAGGAAACACTATGGTAAAAGTATTGATAGTGGAAGATCAGCGTATGATACGTGAGACAATGGAAAATTATATCCGGCAGAGTGAGGGCTACAGCCTTGCCGGTTCAATTGCAGGTGCTGGTCTTGCGGAGAAATTCTGTGTGTCAAATCCTGTGGATCTGGTGCTGATGGACGTATGCACTGAAAACGGCGAAAGCGGCTTTGAGGCTGCCCGGATAATAAAAACACTATTTCCGAACATAAAGGTCATAATTGTCACCTCCATGCTGGACGCAGGCTATCTTGACCGTGCCAGGGAGGCTGGAGCAGACAGTATCTGGTTCAAGGATGTGGGTCGTATGGAGCTGATGACCGTAGTGGATAAAACCATGAATGGCGAATCGGTCTATCCGGATAAAACCCCCGAGGTGAAAATCGGAAATGCCTCAAGTTACGAATTTACAGAAGCAGAAATAAAGGTGCTGAGACTGCTTGTGGAGGGTATGACTTACAAAGAAATGGCGTGCAATCTGGATGTATCCGTTGAAACTGTAAAATCACAGGTCAGCAGTATGCTGCAAAAAACCGGTTTTACGTCCAAGACAAAGCTGGCAGCCATGGTCATGAGCAAGCGTCTTATTGTAAACGGATTTTAAGGCAACACCGCACAATTAACGGCTATCGCCTTTGCCGCACATCTGCTTGCTG